>CAUVHB010000162.1:0-4412 GCA_963551335.1 uncultured Treponema sp. | reverse complement strand
GTTAGAATGCAAGTGAGGATATTTAATAGCTATGGAAAGATTCATATATCCTTGCTACAAGTAATTATTTACCACCAGTACAGATATGGGACAGCGCGGCGCGGTGTGTGTTCGAGCCGGCTCAAGATTCCGGTAGTTCCAATTTACCTGTCTACTTTTATTAGACAAGCTTCAGTTTCTTAGAATCCACAATTAAAATGTTGCGGTATGTTCTCCCAATATTGCCATTACGCGCGGGTCTGAGTATTATCCTTACCGTATGAGTGAACAAACGGACGTGCGAGAGACGCTTCATCAATATGCGCTGTCGGCGCCTAAAACGAGCGGCGTGTATCTGTGGCGGGATGAAAAAGATATCGTTATTTATGTTGGCAAAGCGAAATCGCTGAAGAATAGGCTGAGTTCGTACTTTGCATCAAAGCGGGATATAAAAACCCGTATTCTCGTCTCGCGTGCACGCCGCATCGAGTATATTCAAACTGATAATGAGTATGAGGCGCTGCTCCTTGAAAATAATCTGATTAAAAAATACAAGCCGCGCTACAATATCAATCTTAAAGATGGCAAAACCTATCCCGTACTCAAAATTACCAATGAGCGCTATCCGCGGCTGTATCGGACACGGCGCATACAAAACGACGGCGCCCGTTACTTCGGCCCCTTCCCCAATGTGCCGGCTGTTGATGATTTTTTATCCCTTGTGAAACGAACCTATACACTGAGGCAGTGCAAGCGATTAAAAAAGCGGGAACCGTGCCTGTATTTCCATATTGGTCGATGCAGTGCGCCGTGCGCAGATAAAATTGCAGAATCTGATTATCAGAAAGAGATTGATGAAATTGCGTTGCTTCTGGAAGGAGATTTGAAAAAACCGCTCGCCGAATTGACGGAAAAGATGAAAGCCGCCGCCGCTGCCCGTGAATTTGAAAAAGCCGCCCGGATCAGAGACGGGATGCAGGCGGTACAGGCGCTGCGTGGACAAAACTCCGTTGAGGATATGGATCCAGAAGCCCGCGATTATATCGGATGGGCGGCGGAAGGAGCGCTGGTTACGTTTACCGTATTCAAGATGCGCGGCGGCAAGGTTGTCGGGCGGGACTTATACCGGACAGAAAGCCTCAAGGATGAATCCGAGGTATTACCCGAATTCTTAATCGCCTACTATACCGACCCGAAACAGATTCCGCCGCATATCTTCGTGTGCGCGGGGCAGGAATACGAACTCGCGGAACAATGGTTTGCCGACCGGCTCGGCGTCAAAGTTACCATCACGGCAATTCCGTTGGAAGAGCGGAAGCAAGCCTCTGGGACAGAGGTCGATACCGAAAACCATACCACTATGAGCAAAAATTCCTATCGTACCGAAGGGAGGCTAGGAACAGACATTTCCAAAACGCTTCCCGAAGGCGCCGCCACGATGGATTCCATCCAAACCACAGCGCCGGTTGTCGCCGAAAAAGCTCCGATATATGGGGATGTTATATATGACACTGTTACGCCTGATCAAGCTGCTCCGACGCCGACATCCGGCAGCGCAAGCGAAGCGGCGGTATCAAAACAGGCAGCTGCATCAGATAGCGCAGATAGGTTGGATGTATCGAACCAGACAGCAGACATATCGGATAGTGTAAACCGCCGGAGCGTACCGGATCGGTCGATGGCGCCCCGTCTACCTCCTGCCGTACTGCGGCGGCATAAGGCAGCGCTTGCAATGGCTCAGTTCAATGCCAAAGAGGATGCCGCCCGCCGCCTCAAGGAACTGGGAGACTTCCCCGCGCTGGAAGAACTGCAAAAACTCTTATCGCTTGACCATCCGCCCCACCGCATCGAGGGTTTCGATATTGCGCATTTGCATGGCAAGTACACAGTTGCAAGCCTCATTTCATTTAAGGACGGTAATCCCGACAAAAAGAACTACCGGATTTTCCGGCTGCGCACTACAGACGGCATTATCGACGACTATGCCTCCATGCGGGAAGCGGTGGCGCGGCGGTATACCCGCTTGCTGAACGAAGCGGCGGAACTCCCCGACCTTATTATGATAGACGGCGGCATCGGACAGGTGAATGCGGCCAAAGCCGTACTCGATGCATTGGAGCTTGACATTCCATTGGTGGGTTTGGCGGAAAAAAATGAAGAACTCTACCGGCCGCATAACAACACGCCGATTGTACTGCCGCGGCGGAGCGCAGCATTGAGGGTACTCCAGCGGGTACGCGACGAAACACACCGGTTCGCCAACAACCGCAACAACCGTCTTCGCTCTAAAGAGGAACTACACTTACAGTTTGAACAGCTGCCCTATATTGGAGAAAAACGGGCAGCGCGATTGCTGCGCAGCTTTTCAAGTATTGAAAAGCTTGCAGCCGCTTCTATCGAAGCGGCTGCCGCCGCGGCGCGGATTACGCAGGCTCAAGCGGAAGAAGTCATTGCCGCCGCCCGAAAAGCAGCTACACGGTCCCCCTCCTTATAAAGGAAGCACACATTCTATCGTCAAAAGGTAGCTCGTAAAGACACCCTAGAGGTAATATTTTTGATGTTCAGGATAGACGCCCCGCTCCAGAACACGATTGACTTGCGCGAGCATTGCGTCCCTGTCCTGCGGCAGCGTTCCTTTTAAGGTTAAAAAGTTGGAGGCATGGTTGGAGCGGAAAATCACCGGAGCGGCCATCTCTTCAACATGAATGTTTTCCAAAATCAGCCTTAATTCTTTTACAATTTCTTCAATCCCGACAACCGTATATTTCCCTTCGGCGGCGGCTTTGGTAAGGTAGCTGCCGTCCTCAAGCCGCAGGGTAAGCAGCCCCGCATACGTCAAATACATTTTCGAGATAATCTCGCCGGTTTTAATCGCATGCTGCGTGTTATCCCGCTCGGCGCCGTTGATCCCTAAAATAAAGGTCGCCGATAGCTCCATGCCAGCGTCTTTCACCTTGTGCGAAAGTGTGATAAGTTCCGCCGCCGTCGTTCCTTTCCGGATAAACTTGAGCGTTTCATCGTCGCCGCTTTCCACACCGAGATACAAGAGCTTCAATCCCTTTGAAGCAAGCAGCCTCAATTCTGCCGGAGACTTTTGTCTAATATTGAGATGCGTTGCATAGCACGACACCCGCTTGCACTGCGGAATAACAGCGTCAATCGCGTCCAATACCGCAACCAAGTATTCCGTCGGGGCGGTTAACGCATCGCCGTCCGCCAAAAACACCTTATCCACACGGCGATAGTGTTCGGCAAACATTGCAAGTTCCTGCCTCACCGTTTCAATCGGCTTAATATGAAATTTTTTTGTCTGATACATTCCGCAAAACACGCAGCGGTTATACGAGCAGCCGAGCGTTACTTGTAAGATTAACGAATAAGCCTCGCTCGGCGGACGGTACAGCGGATAGTCATACGGGTCGTAAAGGGTATGGTTCATAAGCGCCTACGAAAACAACAGCGAGCCGAAAACATCGTAAAAGAGTTTTCCGAACAGCAGAATAATCACGCAAATCATCAGCGGTTTGATAAACGCCGTGCCTTTTTTGATGGCAAAACCGGCTCCGATATAGTTCCCGATAATGCCGAATACGGCGGCAGGAACCGCGATTGAATAGATAACCTTGTTGCCGGCTATAACGGCGATAAGGGTTGCATAGTTCGATGCAAGATTCAATATTTTTGCATTACCGGAGGCTGTTTTGAGGTCATACTTCATCCATGCGGAAAAAACGATGATAGCGATGGTACCCGTTCCGGGACCGATAAGCCCGTCATAGAATCCGATAACGGAACCTGCGCAAGCAGCTAAGATAAGCGCTTTCTTTTTGGGAATGTCAGCCGACTTATTTTCCGTACCGAAGTTCCGCTTGAACAAAAGAAGCACGGCGACAATCGGGAGCACGATAACGAGTACGGTTTTTAGCGTTTCCTGATTGATCATCAATGCAATTCTGATACCGATATATGAAGCAATAGATGAACAGACAGCGGAAACTGCGGCGACCTGCCAATCGACGGCGCCGTTCTTAAAAAAACGCGCTGCAGAAAGCGTGGTGCCGCACGCAGCGGAAAACTTGTTACATCCTATCGCCGTATGCGGTGGAAGCCCGACAAATAGATAGGCAGGCAGCGAAATTAAGCCCCCACCGCCTGCAGCGGAATCAATAAAGCCTGCCAAAAAAACAAAAAACCACAGGAACACCAGCGCCCAAATACTTAAATACATATTCTTATTCTATCATCATTTTAGCCTTTTGAAAATATCCACATTTCGGTTAGATTTTTACGTGAATCACCCCCCTACGCAAGCGTCGGGGTACAACGCTCAATGTTCCGCACGGTGTGTGCGATCCGGCTCAGGATGCCGGTGGTTCCAAACAGAAACAAGTTTTTTGCTTTGTAAAAAACTCGCAGTCAAAAATGTACAAGGA
>CAUVHB010000161.1:0-4426 GCA_963551335.1 uncultured Treponema sp. | reverse complement strand
TTTCCGGCGGAGCTTTTCGGGCCGAAAATCATCAGCGCCTTTAAGGGGCCGCTGCCGCAGGGAACCTATATGCCAACCGGCGGCATTACCGCCGAAAACGCTGCTGAGTGGATTAAAGCCGGAGCTGCCGTGCTCGGTATCGGTGGAGCGTTGACGAAGGGCGCAAAAACCGGCGATTTTGACTTGGTTACCCGCACCGCCCGCCAATTAACAGAAGCGGTTGCCGCAGCGCGCGGTGTCCAGCGATAGTAATTAGCGATTTTAATTATTATGATTCACTCTTCAAAAACAGGTACACTGCTTAAAAAGCGGCAGGAAAATAAATGGATTTTGGTATTTGAAAGCCTACTGACCGGCTTACTGACGGGATTGGTTATTACGGGTTTTAGGCTGTCGATTTCTTATATTAAAAATATCCGTGTTGCATTATACGGGATCATACAGTCAACGGGGGCCTTTGGCGTTGTTCTTGCGCTCCTTAGTTTGGCGCTGATCGGCTTATGTGCCGGTTTTATTATTACAAAATGGCCGATGACTAAAGGCGGCGGGGTTGCGCAGATTGAAGGCGTTTTTATGCGAAAATTGCAATTTTCTCCGCTATGGGAACTCCCGCTCAAGTTTATCGGCGGCGTATTGAGCATCGGCTTGGGGCTTTCGATGGGACGCGAGGGGCCGTCCGTGCAGCTTGGCGCCTATGTGGGGGATGCGCTTGAGCGAGTAGGAAAACGGTCGTTTGCCGAGCGGGTATGCCTCATCACTGCGGGAGCCGCCGCCGGACTTTCGGCAACTTTTAACGCTCCGTTTGCCTCAATCATTTTTGTATTGGAAGATAGTCACCATTATTTAAGTCCGCTGCTGCTCACCTGTGTTATGGCGGGTTCATTTGCCGGCGACTTTGCTGGAAGCCTCTTTTTAGGGAGGGGGCCGATCTTCCACTTTTTTACAACCGTAGAATTTCCGCTTTCTCAATGTGCATGGCTGATAGGGCTTGGGATGTTTGTAACGCTTGTCGGGCATGGTTTTAAACAGTCGATCTATTTTTTCCAACAATGCTATAAAACACTCCATATTCCGCCTATTCTACAGCCTGTTATTCCGTTCCTGCTGTCTCTGCCAGTAGGCTTGTGGCATAGCTATGCTTCAGGCGGCGGAGACGGATTGATAGAGGTATTGCTCGTGGATTCTTTTCCGATAACCGCACTACTGATGTTTTTACTCGTTAAGTTGCTTTTTACCGGCATTTCCGCCGGATCGGGAGCAATCGGGGGTATCTTTGTACCGCTTCTTGCCTGCGGAGCGGTAAGCGGCGCATTGTATGCAACGGTACTCGTGCATTTCGGTTTATTGGCGCAGGAGCATGTACATGCGATGATGCTCTTCGGTATGGCGGCCTGTTTTACCACCGTTATTAAAGCGCCGCTGACAGCCTGCGCTATTGTGTTTGAAACAAGCGGCGCGTTCCCTCAACTGGGCGGCTTGGTTCTTACCTGTCTTACCGCTTATGTAACGGCAAACCTTATCGGTTCGCAGGCGCATGACCATGTTTTATTGACGCAAATACTCGAATCGGAACAGCATGACGGACATCCTCGGACACAGAGATACGGAACATACCGCACGCAGCTATATGAAATTCCTATCAAGCTCAAATCAGCGGCGGCTTTTAAGAAAATCAGAGAAACGGAGTGGCCTCAAAAATGTCGCATTGTTGGTGTTATACACGGAGAGGAAGAAATTATTCCTGACGGGAATACCGTACTCTATACAGGGGATAAACTGATTGTGCTTGCAGAAGACGATACCGGCGCTCTATTAGAAGAACTGACCGCTTTAACCGATGGAAATACAGAGCTGTGTACTGATTGAACTACTAAATAATTTTTAGGCAATCTCATAAATTTTTCTTGCTATTTGCCGTATTCGCCGCTATAATTATCTATAAAGAGTAATCATTCGCATCTCTATTGGCGTATACTGGCGTATACTACTCAAGAGCAAAAGTGCGCGAGTGATATGTATTATAGTTAAGGAGGAGATTATGAGTATTTCAAAAGAAAATATTTATAAACTCGAAGGTCGTGTTCCATTGAAGACGGCAATCCCACTCGGTATGCAGCATGTTTTAGCGATGTATGCCGGAAACCTCGCCCCGATTCTGGTTATATCGGGTGTGCTTAATATCCCGGCGGATATTAAAGTTTCACTGCTGCAAAGCGCTATGTTTGTTGCCGGCGCTGTTACGTTCGTACAGCTACGGCCTATCTGGAAAGTCGGTTCGGGGCTTCCCACTGTTATGGGAACCAGTTCTGGATTTATCCCCGTCGCGATTGGCGTAGGGCTGCAATATGCCGCAATGGGAGACTGGTCAACTGGATATGCCGCTATTCTCGGCGCATCGCTTATCGGCGGTTTAATGGAGTTTATGCTTGGCTTTATCGTCAAACCGCTTCGCAAGTTCTTGCCGCACGTTGTTACCGGAACCGTTGTTACCACGTTGGGAATTTCGCTTATCCCGGTCGGTATTAAATTTGTCGGTGGCGGTGTTGGGCTTGAAAAAACTCCCGGCTTCGGCTCGGTAAAGAATTTGCTCATTGCGCTTTTTGTCTTTTTAATGATTATCTTTATTCGGCAACTGTTTACCGGTTTTTTAAGTATCTCTTCTATTTTGATTGGACTTATTGCTGGCTATGTTGTCGCTATCTTGACTGGTATGGTTGATTTTACGCCCGTAAAAAATGCTGCGTGGCTTTCCGCTCCGCTCCCCTTCTTTGCCGTAGGACACCTAAACCTGACCTTCCACTGGGATGCAATTGTTCCATTCCTGCTCGTCTATCTTGCAACAACGGTAGAAACCATCGGAGATAACACCGGTATTGCAGTCGGCGGTCTCGGTCGCGACATAACCGATAAGGAATTACAGGGCGCAGTTCATGCAGACGGCTTTGGCAGTATGTTTGCGGCAATCTTCGGCGTTATGCCGAACACCTCGTTCAGCCAGAACGTCGGACTCATCGGTATGACAAAAGTTGTTAACCGCTTTACGATTGGAATCGGCGCAGGCTTTTTAGTATTGTGCGGCTTCTTCCCCAAACTCGGCGCAATCGTTTCGACTATCCCGAACCCTGTATTGGGCGGCGGCGTCTTGTTGATGTTCAGTATGATTACGATGAGCGGTTTAAACCTGATTTATCAAAACGGAAAGATTACGGAACGTGATATTGTCATTATCGCGGCATCTCTTGGCGTTGCTTTCGGATTGAGCAATGTGCCGGAAGTTATGCAGCACTTGCCGGTATGGTTCCAGAACATCTTTAAGCAAGCGATTGTCGGCGCATTCGTTACCGCACTCATTTTGAACCTCTTGCTTCCCAAGACAAAAGAGAATTAGCCGATTTGAATACATCGCCGCACAAGAGTACCGCTCTCACTATGCCTCATACAACCGACACTGACACACCTCATATCGGCGCTGATACGCAGGTTGTTGCGGAATGTACAAAACGGATACTCTTTGTTACCGGCGAACAGGGCTGCGGAAAGTCTACGTTTCTTGCAGCCCTTATACAAAAATATGCACTAAAACCATCAGGCTTTATAACAAAAAAAGAAGCAGCGCCGAATACTGCGTTATATATGCACCCGATTGTCGAAGGTGCCACAATATACCGTTACACAACCGGCAACTGCGTCGGAATATGCCGCCCACCGAAGCCGATTGGTTTTCCATCAGTATTTGATGGTTACGGAGTGATGTGTTTAAAGCAAGCGGAGAAAGCGGTGGGTTCTTCGCTTGACAGCGCCCCAGCCGCAGCCGGACATATTCATACTGAGTGTGAATCGCCGCTCCAGTCTTTTAGTGCCGACGGGACTGGCTCCACCGAAAAACAACAGCCCTTTCCCCTACCGGTGATTGTAATGGATGAACTCGGCGTTATGGAAGCGGAGGCGGAGTTATTTTTCCGCACGGTATGCGATCTTTTTTTCAACGCCCGCTATTATATCATCGGTGTCGTTAAGCCGCGCGGAACACGCTTTCTGCCGGTCTTGGAACAAATGCCGGAAGCGGTGGTACTCCATCTCACGCTCCGCAATAGAGCTGAACTCTACAGGCAGCTTGAACGGGCGCACAGTTTTGCAGCGTTTTTAGCGGCTGCCGGTACCGAAAGTACCGCACGGTAAACATGATACCGCATACAATGAACACAATTCCGAGAAATACGCCCCGGACAGATACGCTCCCGACCAATACTCGCGCAGCGGACATTGCCTTGGTAGCTCCTATCTCGATACATACCATCCCTACCAATATACCCTCAACGGATACCATCTCGGCAGCGCCTGCACACCGCAATACCGGTAGCCCCGCCGCTATGCCCGTTGCAATACTCCTTGCGGGGGGGCTTTCTACCCGTATGGGCTGCTGCAA
>CAUVHB010000160.1:0-4438 GCA_963551335.1 uncultured Treponema sp. | reverse complement strand
GGCAGAGAATCTGCAGGCGTCCGAATCGCGTATCCGCGATGCCAATATGGCTAAGCAGATGGTCGAGTATACAAGAAACCAGATACTCAATCAGTCCGGTACGGCGATGTTGGCGCAGGCAAATTCAAATACCCAACTGGTAGTCTCATTATTGCGCTAATTTTATGCGTAACTCTCTTGTCTTTTTTTTGACAAGAGAGTATACTAAGCATTGTAATAACGAGCGCCGGAGAGATGCTTCCGGTAGCACGTTACCATGATCTTTGAAAAACACCCTTAAGAAGCCCTGTATAGCAGTATTATTGGCCTTCGGTTATTACATCGGAAGCTAATAATACTGTGTAAAAAGCAGAGGGAAAAGGCGCAACCAATTTCCGTAACGTTTTTATACAGCGATAATTTCCGGCATGGATGCCGGAAGCGAACTTCAAGGAGGGTTATATGATTATTAACCACAACATGAGCGCTATGTACGCACAGCGCCACACAGGCATTGTCGAAACGAACATTGTCAAAGACATCGAAAAGCTTTCCAGCGGTATGCGTATCAACCGCGCAGGCGACGATGCTTCCGGACTTGCAGTATCCGAAAAAATGAGAAGCCAGATCCGCGGTTTGAATCAGGCAGGTCAGAACATACAGAACGGTGTTTCCTTTATCCAAGCAACAGAGGGATATTTGGCTGAAACAACCGATATTGTACAGCGCATTCGCGAGTTAGCAGTGCAGGCTGCTAACGGTATCTATTCTGCAGAAGACCGTATGCAAATTCAGGTTGAAGTTTCTCAGCTCGTGGACGAAGTTGACCGCATTGCAAGCCATGCTCAATTCAATGGTATGAACTTGCTCACCGGACGCTTCGCAAAAGATTCTGCGGACACCCCGATGCAGTTGCATGTCGGCGCCAATATGGATCAGTCCGAAAAGCTCTTTATCGGTACAATGACTGCTGCAGCTCTCGGTCTTACCGGCGGTGAACAAGGCGGTGAAGGCGATATGATCACCATCTCTTCTGTGGAAGGTGCTAATATGGCAATCGGTACTCTCGACAATGCATTAAAGCAGATCAACAAGCAGAGAGCAGACCTCGGTGCATACCAGAACCGTTTTGAACTTGCATACAATGGTGTTGCGATTGCTGCTGAAAACCTGCAGGCTGCTGAATCACGTATCCGCGATGCAGATATGGCAAAGCAGATTGTTGAATACACCAAGAATCAGATATTGATGCAGTCCGGAACCGCAATGCTCGCACAGGCGAACACACAACCCCAGTCGGTTATCCGCCTCCTTCAATAGTGCTCATGAGACTCGGGAAAAAATACGCAAACCTCAATCAACAGTGAGGATTTGAGCAAAAGAGATTTCTGGATGTTATCTCTTTTTCCCGCGACTTAAAAGGAAGAAGAAGCCGCGCCCTTCTTCTTCCTTTTTTTTATCTAAAAATTGTCATAAACAATGCAGTGTATGCAGTTACTTTACAAATCATGTAACTAATATGGTTTTGTAAAGATTATTCATAGTACAGCCGACAATATTAGCAGAGAAGGTTTATCCGGATTGACGGTAAAGGGGTTAAAGTGGCCGATACGAATATTCCCGGCATAGGAGCCGGTAAATATGATAATCTTATTGAAACGCTGATGAAAAAAGAGCGTGCCCCGCGCGATTCAGCCGCTCAAGATTTAAAAAAATACGAACAGCAAAATGCTATTTGGCGAAAGATAAACCAGTTTTCTACCGAAATTCGCGAAAAAACACGGGATCTCTACTCTTTTAATAATCCCTTTGTAGAAAAAACCGTTACTTCTTCCAATGAACGCGCGATAACGGCAACCGCTGCACGTGATGCGCGCGAGCAGACGTTTAAAATTTCCATAAATCAAATTGCACAAGCGGATTCTTTTTTATCAAACGAGATAGCCAAAGATTTTCAAGTTCCGAAAGGTCTTTATTCTTTCACCGTCGGAGAGAAAAAATTTTCGGTGAATTGGCAAGGCGGAAAATACCGGAACTTTATCGATGCCGTCAATAAAAAAGGAAAAGATATTATTAGAATTTCGGAAGTAAAAACTTCGCCCGATGCAGTATCACTCCTTTTTGAATCGCAGATAACGGGAGAGGCAAATAAACTTGAATTCTCCGATGATGCGCTATCCTTTGCGCTCGAAAACGGCCTGATAAAAAAGAACGATAGCCCTGCCGTTGATGCCGAAAAAACTGAAGCGTCAGTCCCCGCGCAGACAACGGAGCGCATTTTATTTTCAAAACCAGTACGCGGCTCGCAACAGTATGTATTGGAATATACCGTATCCTTACAAAACAATGCCGATATCGCCGGGACAGCTTCTTCCCAAGGAGAAACAAGTTCCTCCGCCGGAGACCCGATCTATGAGCAAGTCGGTTCCGCATCGTATAAGGGCATAACCATTACCAATGCACCGAGCGATTCAAGCATCGTGCCGGAGTCCCTCGGATTAAATCAACAAGCCTCTGCCCCTGTGGAAGATTATCATGTACTTTCGTTGGTTTCTCCGCGGGGAACGCTTATTCCACTGCCGGCGCTAGCCGATACGGCTGAAGTTCAAACCTTTAGTATTCCGCTCAGCGAATATGGCGATATTAGCGGAATTACCGTGCACAATAACAACACCGATAAGACCGTATCTATTGCGCAAATCAAAGTATACGACCCAAAAGCAATAGGTGAATACATACCCGTGCATCCCGTCTCGCAGGCGCAGGAGGCGGTTCTTACGTTTGAGGGAATTCCTGTAAAGCGGAGCGCCAACAAGATTGACGATCTTATTCCGGGCGTAACATTACAGCTTGAAGATAAAACCGACAAACAAGAAAGCATCAGCATAAAACCTGACCCGCAACCGGCAAAGGATGCGATTATCGAATTTGTTGCAAAATACAATCGGCTGTTGGCAGAAATCAATATTGTAACAAGCAATCAGCAAACGGTTATCGATGAAATTGAATATTTTACCGATGATGAACGTAAAACAGCGGAAGAAAACCTTGGGGCGCTTTTCGGAGATACGACACTATCGTCCTTAAAGAATAATCTGCGCCAAATCGTTGCAAATGTTTACCGCAAAAATACCGATACACCGATAAGGACGTTATCACAAATCGGTATCTCGACAAAGTCGGACACAAGTTCGGGACTTAACGAAGCGCGGCTGCGCGGCTATTTGGAAATTGATGAAAAAAAACTCGATGAGGCTTTAAAAAATTCCATTGAAGATGTCCGCTACCTATTCGGATATGATAGCGATAACGATGTGTTAGTCGATGACGGCGTTGCGTTTCAGGTATTTAAGCAGATAGACCCGTATGTGCAGCGGGGCGGTATTTTTTCGACCCGGACAAACGGTTTGGCTGCTAAAATTAAAACGAGTAAGGATAGAATTGCGCGGTACGATAAGGCTCTTGAGAAAAAAGAACTGGAGCTGCGGCAAAAATACGGGAACATGGACGGAGCGCTGCGGAATTTGCAAAAGCAGTCGGATATGATCAATAATTTTAGCCGACAAAATAAAGGCAGTTCCGACAACTAGGCACAGGCAATTATCCGCATAACTGCCGGAAAATGATAACTTGAGGAGTATGACTATAAATGGTAATAAAAATTAACGGCGAAGAACTTTCGTACACACTGGAAAATGAAAAGACCCTTGGCGAAGTATTAGGCAGTGTTGAAGAAGCATGCTGCCGCGAACATGAAACAATCGTACAAGTTGCGGTTGACGGTAAAGAACTTACCTCCCATGAACTCGACCTATTATTTAAACAGCCTGTTGATACCGATATTACCGTTGAACTTTCAACATTCTCTGGAGCGGAAATCCGCAATTACATGAAAAGTTTGACGCAAGAGCTGTCCGATTATGCGAAAGACTTTGAGCAGATTCCGGTATATATGCAAACCGGAAAAGATGTGCAGGCGCTCAAATTGCTTGGAGTTTTTTCGGAAAAACTGAATGAACTGTATCGAGCATTACTTTTATCCGATGTAACGGAACTCCCCATCGATATCCAAATTGAAGGAAAATCGGTTCATGAGTATCAGAAAGAAATAACAACGCTATTGCGCGATATTGTATCGAGTATCGAAGAAAAAGATATTATTCAAGTCGGTGATTTAGCCGAATATGAATTAGCTCCCCTTGTCAAAACTTTGATAAATGGGGTATCATCACTTTTAGACTAGACGGAGACGGAAGCAGTGCTTGTAGAGGATATTATCGATATTGAAAAAAAGAATTCTCTCATCTATTATCGGGAAGAATTTGAGGCTACCGCCGTTTACAATATTCTGGAAAGAGAACAAAAGGGAAAAATAGACTTTTTAGTTGAAGTCAATCCTATAGGTCAAAAGCAACTCTTCGTGCAACTTATCGATAAACCGGACTACCCTGTATTACCC
>CAUVHB010000159.1:0-4496 GCA_963551335.1 uncultured Treponema sp. | reverse complement strand
AGTGGTTGCATAGCTTCGATACTGACGGCGATGGTCAGCGAATTATGCAGCGTTGCCGCAAGTGCGGGTGGGATAATGCCCAACATACCTGCAAACAGGAGCAATGAATTCCCACCGATAATCAGCTTGTTGTTTTTATCTATCCGTGATAAAACTTTTTGCCCCAGCTTCCGTACCGTAATTAAACCGGAAAGTCCGTCATCAGCTAGTACGATGTCGGCGGTATCTCCGGCAATGGAAGAACAGTTGCCCATCGCGATTCCAACATCCGCAGCGGAAAGCGCCGGCGCATCGTTAATCCCGTCACCAATCATAAGAACCTTATGCCCGGCATCTCTCGCTTCTTGCACATATCGTACCTTATCTTCCGGCAGCGTTTGCGCATGATATTCCGTAATACCGGCTTGCGCTGCAACCTTTGCCGCCGCTTGTTCGGCATCCCCTGTAATCATAACGCACTTACGAACACCCAAGCGTTTTAGCTCGGCAACGGTTTCGGCTGTGCCTTCACGAGCCGGATCACCGATAGTTAAAACGCCGGCAAGCTGCCCGTCAACTGCCAAGTAGAGTAAGGAATAGCCTAATTTTTCCGCAGACTTCTGCACACGGGCAATTGCTTTGGTAGTCGGAATTTTTTCATCTTCAAAAATAAAATGAGCGCTTCCGATACAAAGCCGCTTGCCTTCTAACGAAGAAGCGATACCGTGCGCAACAATATATTCCACTTTCGCATGACGTTCGGGATGTACAAGATTTTGTGCGTGAGCTGCCTGTACAACAGCTCTTCCGAGCGGATGCGGAAAATGTTCTTCCAGGCAGGCGGCGAGCCTGAGTACTTCATCTTTTGTAAAAGAACCAAACGGATGTATCTCGGCTAAGACCGGTTCCGCATAGGTGAGGGTTCCTGTTTTATCGAAGATAACCGTGTCGGCAAGCGCTGCCGCTTCCAAATACTTGCCGCCTTTTATCGAAATACCGTGTTCCGCGGCTTCTTTCATTGCAGAAAGGACGGCAATAGGTGCGGCAAGTTTCATAGCACAGGAATAATCGACCATCAATGTGGAAAGAGTTTTAGCGATATTCCGCGTAAATAAGTACGTTAAACCGGTTAGAAGAAAATTGAAAGGTACTACTTTTTCCGCTATCAGCTCCGAGCGTTTTTGAGCGGCGGCTTTTAAATCTTGAGAGCGGTCAATCATCGCAATGATATTGTTTACTTTCGTTTCCGATCCAACTGTACGTACTCGAACGTACAGTTCACCTTCCAATAGAATGGTGCCTGCAAATACCGTAGCGCCGCTCTTTTTTTCTACCGGCAACGATTCGCCAGTAATACTCGCTTGGTTAACAAGCCCTTCGCCGCTTTCAACATTCCCATCGGCGGGAATTTGGCTGCCGGAACGGACAACAATAAGATCATCTTTTTTAAGCGCAGAAGGGGGAAGCGTTCGTTCTCGCTCTCCTTCGATAAGATGTACCGGCTCGTTTGAAATTAAAAGCGTTTGAGCCAGATTATTGTACGATTGCCGGCGGGTCATATCTTCAATTTCTTCCCCCATATCGAGCAAAGTGGCAATAAAACGGGCTGTCTGCATCTTACCATCCAGAACGGCGACCGTCAACGCTGTTGCATCCAGTAAATCCGTGCTAAAAAATTTTCCTGCAAAGATGGACTGCACTGCTTTCATAATGCGCGGGACAATCCTTTTATAGAGTAGCAGATTGCGTACCGGTATCGGGAGAAGAGAGCGCAGCGTAACGTCAAAGAGCGTAGATGCTAATACATCAAATACACTTTCGGGTGCAGGAATTTTTGCAACGGAGGCAAGGAGGCTTTCGTCAGATAGGTATTTGTCGGAAAGTACTTGGAATAAGGCAAGTACTTCAGCTTCCGAAAGCATCTTTAGATCATAATAAACCAAAAAGGATGCAACCTTTGGATTAACTTGAATATCGGTTATGCCGTCTTGTACTGCCATAAGTGTTTGTGCAAGAACAGCTTGCTGCGGCGAAATTTCAACGGCTCTGTAGTGCAGTCTTATTCTGCCGGGTAGAGAATGCTTAACGGTTACGTTCATCGATAAAATTGATAAGGATATTTATGCGTTCTGAGATTGGTTATATGCAGCCTCTGCCGCGATATCCTGTGCATCCTCTTTCACGGATTCCATAAAAGCAACCGCATCCTGCTTGAGCTGCATACCTTTTTCGGTAATTGCTACACAGGCTTTACGGAATGCCGGAGTGCGAATAAGAGTCGCTGCGGCAAATCCTGCTGCAACACCTACGCCGAATGCCACCCATTTATTTGAAAACATATATGACCTCGCTTATTACCATAGGTCATCTCTTAAAAACGGAAGTTTTTAAGAGATGACCCTATACTTAAAATCCGCCGTCAGTTTTCTGACAAGCCATTTTTATGTTTAGCACGATATCAGTTTTTAATAAAAAACGCAATAAGATACCGTTTATTCTATTAGGTATCTTCTAAAAATCTTCAGTTTTTAGAGGTTCATAATTCTGAATATCAACTCCACCTCAAGATCAGCCGCCTTGTAGTGCCAAAAGATGATATCCGACGTTTGTTCCACCACTACGGGACTGAGCTGATAGAGCTTATACAGAAAAGAATTCGCATTGAGCGGCTCTTGCCGCAAGTCCATCGTAATTTCGTACTGCTGCGCTTCCGTCTTTCGGCACAGAAAATACGCGGTCTCATTCAGCGCGGCGCCGTTAGCGGTAAAGCGGCGGTCTGCACCGTATAAAAAAGCACCATTCGCGGCGGGGGCAGAACAGAAAGTGTACACCAAATCGTCTTTAATTTCCTTGCCATTTATCCGCAGCCGGATAAGCTCCGCGGCAGCCCCTTGTGTGAGTGCGGAAGAAGCGGCGGCTGTCCCTCCCGTACTCCCTGCGCTGCCATTTTCGGCAGTGTTGCTCGCTGCCTTTGGCAGCGTAGCCCCAGCCGCCATTTGAGCGTCGGCACTCCCGTTTCCGGCAGTATTGCCTGTCCCGCTGCCTACGCCGGCATTTTCGGGAATGCCGCGCTTCCCTGCCGGCGCCGTCTCTTTTTGAGCCGCTTGAGCCGCTTGAGCCGCTTGAGCCGCTTGCGCAGTTTGCGCTTGCAGCTTTTCCAGTTCGGTTAAAATCTTTGTTAAAACAGCTCCGCCTGTGTCAGTGTGCAAGCCACCTACACCGCCTAATCCGGCATTGCCGCCTAAACCCGCATCACTGCCGAGTAAATTATTGAGCAGCATCACGTTACCGCTGTTTCGCGTTAATGCCGCCAGCGTTTGAGCGTCAAGCCCATTCAGCGCCGTTGCTTTTTTTGCACCATTTGCACCATTTCCGCCAGAAGCGGTGTTCCCGCCCTGTTTACTGTTCGTCCCTGCGGACGGCGCGAGCGTACGGTTTTGCTTCAAAAAGGTTGGCGGCTTAATAACAGGCGGCGCTGGCGGCCGCGTAATGCCTCCGCCAATCGTAACCTCCGGAATATCCGGTATCACCGGTATTTGCATTTGTCCGCTACCGGTTCCAGTATTGTCCGCCGCAAGGGGCGCGCTCAGATGCAGCAAAAAGAAAAAACAAAAGATAACCGGCATTACGGGCAGCTTTGCAAGCGTATCTTCCAACTCATTCAGCCGCGCCTGCAGGCTGATAATAGTACGCTCGATTCTTCGCTTTTCATTTTCCAACTTACGCCGCGGGTCTTCATCCTGCGGTTTCGTTTTTATACTATCGCGCACAAAGGCAGGACTATGCTTTTGCAAAAAAAGTTCCTCCGCTGCGGCGCGTCTATCGGGATTTGCAATATTCGCGACCACTTTCATCGCTTCATACCCAAGCTCCGGCTTTACATCAAACGCATGTATTTTTTCAATCGTCGCAGCGGAAGCGCGCGGCAGGCACAGTACACGGTCGATATAATCTTCATAGCGCACACCCGCTTGTTTACAGAGCGTCCGCGCCTTACTCAAAAGCCTGCCGAGCTCCTTCATCAGCTTACCGTCCTCTGCCATAATCGTCGTCCTGATGGTATCCGTCAGTTCGAGCAGCTCCGGCGATTCTTCCATAGCAATTTTATACAGCCCCTTCTCCTCTGCCTTTTGCAGCAGCCCATGGAAATAGCTCCAAAACCGCTGCGTATGCACACGTCCGGAGCGGATACCGTCCAGCTCACAGAGCCGATGATGAGTGTATTCGTGAATCGCCGTGTAGAGTAGTTCGTTATCGACAGAAAAATTTTTATTGTGTAGCAGAATCTCATGCGTATCGCTTTTATACAGCCCGTTCACTTTCTTACTCGCTTTGCCTGTAAACGTTACCGAAAACTCAAGCTCCGACGCTTCAATTTGCAATAATAGCTCTTTTACCTGATCCTGATTCATCCTACTCCTCTCCCCCATATTCTTCTTAATTGATACTTGAACCTATTTTATTCTGTTGGGCGTTCCGATCTCTGCATATCCAAACAGCCATCACTGTCTAAAAAC
>CAUVHB010000158.1:0-4511 GCA_963551335.1 uncultured Treponema sp. | reverse complement strand
TATTGATAACATATAAAATATCATCTCGTACCAGTAGCGTATTAAGCGTTGTTCCAGCAACACCATATAACTTTTTCTCCCATTTTACCGTTTCGCTTTGTAGATCAATTGCTACCAGTGTACTGTAGCCATCAGGATAGTCGCGATTAAAAGTGTTGAAGAAGAGTGCTCCGTTATCAATTATTGGCGTACCTCTAAAGATACATTCTCGCCAATTTTCTTTGGTATAAATACTTTTAGGAAGAATAGATTGAATTGAATTAGTTTGTGTATAACTTATTGTGGCTAATTCAAGTTTAAATAAATGTTTACCGTATGCTTCTTGTTCTCCTTCGCTTCCCCAATACAGCGAGGATCCGTCAGTTACAATTAAATCGCGTGAGCAGCTGTTACGGATTGCTTCTGCTTCCGTTGTTCCTATTTGCACCCGCGCCAATAGTTTGCCATCATCATCATTATCTGCATAGCAATAGATAAGACCACTATTAGGGCGCATAAAATACAGCTTATTATCGACTTTTACGATATTCGATGACTACCATTCATGCCCGTCGTCAAGGGCTTCTGCTTTCCACACATAGCTGCCGGTTTCCATATCTATTTTTACCAGCTGTACTGCTTTCGTATCGGAGAGATATTCGATAAGGTAAAAATACCGTCCTTCGGTATATGGTTGAGAGCCGATTCGACGTCCGTCCAGCTTTAATTGCCAAGCATAGTTAGGAGTATAGACCGGTTCCGTGTCCTTCTGCTTAGTGTTATTAAACAGCAAATCACAAGAAGAACAAGCGGTAAGCAATAAGGATGATAAGATAAAAAGTGCATATTTCTTCATAAGTACCGTCCTTTAAAAACTGCGGCAGTAACAGAGACTGCCGCAGAAATCTTGTACATTCGTACCCCTAATACCGACTGTCTTTTCCGTCTTTAATCATTTGCGTAATTTTACTTTGAACGTCCGGTGGCGGCATACCGGTACCATTATAACTAAAAATTTCCGCATGATTGTAGTTAAAGGTAGTATATCCTTGCGCAGTTCTGCCAAGTACTTTGCCGTGTACACTTTTCGGAATATACTGACTCTCTTTTGCAACAAGGCCGTCGTGTTCGGAAGAACCAAGTAGATTGTTTACTCGGCTGTCGAAGTTCCAGCAATATTCACGCGCCTTGACACAGGCTGCCGCATAGCGGGGGCTTCCTGTAAATAAGCCGACAATTCCTACGCATTTTATAATATGAACAGCTTCCGCTGCTGCAAAAATGCGTCCGACCCATTTAATCCCATTACGTATGTCTTGTTCTTTGCTGCCGGCCATACTCAATATATTGTTCTTTGTACCGACGATATAGCCTACCGGAATGTTTTCCGGCAGTTTAGACGTATGCTTATATCCGATGTACGTGCTGTATACAGGACTATACTGCCAACGCAACGCCCAATACTTCCATCCCCAGCGGCTTGTTACCCTTTCCCATCCTAGATGCCGTGTAGAGCCGGTTTGTACCTGATAGGAATACGGTTTTGATTCTATAACATTTTGCTTTATAAAATCACTTTGCGGTATCATATCCCGAATTTCACCATACACATCTAAGAACGCCTGCTCTTTTTGCGCTGTTGTTGCTTGTAAAGCCGGCTTTACCCATGCCTCAAACATCGGCTGAAATTTTGTAATTATATTCAATATCTTTTTTGCGATATTTTTCATATCTTCGGCTGTCTCGATATTGAAAATCTTGGGAGCAGCCGCTATCAATCCGATCGTTAGTACCGGATTAGTTAATACTCCATACACGCCATCAGTTAGTATTGCGGCATCCCGCCGTATCTTTGCATTGGCTACAGGTAATCCACCGTCCAACGCTTTTATACCTTGATCAATGCCGGAAACCGTTACTACGGCTTGCAGATTATTCAGTCCTGCTGCATCATTGTTTTGGAGATACGTTGCAAAGGCAAGCGCGCGCAAACCTCCTTGACTGTGTCCGACTACGGCGAAGTCATGCGCTTCCTTCTTCTTAACAAATTCGTGTTCATTTTTCACGATAGCATCAAGACCAAGCGGACTGGCTTTATATCCCTCGAAATCAAAGCCATAGAAAGCATACGTTGTTACTCCGGCAACGCCTGCGTTATAAGTCCCTATTGTTTCCGGTTGTTCTTCAGCTGTAGCCGATGTAATCATACATACGATACATGCCAATAGCGCTCCATATTTCTTTTTCATTGCTCTACCTCCTTTGCTTATTGCAGCAGCAGTTTAAACAGCGTATCCTGCGCCGTATTGATGCCGATATCGTGGTATACTTCGACAACCGTTTCTTTATAGCTTAAATCTCCCGGATCGCCGAAAATAAGTTGTTCATTCGGTACAACCGTGTCTTGTTCCTGCAAGGCGGCATGCTCCGCTTGGCTTAGTTTCGGAATATCATCTTCGCTGTTGTATATCGGAACATCTGCGCTGATGCCGGTAATCTTATTCGGGTTATCGTAGGTAATCTCCGTTACCGAACCGACCTTAACCGGTTCCCCGTCTTTATCCTCATACAGTATGATAGTGTTGGTGGTTATTTTAGTGCCGTCTTCTCTGATATGAACGGTTTCCGCTTCATGCAGTGTATCGGTATGCGTATCAAAACTCACTCGTGAAGAAATCAGCCGGTCATCGGCATTTGAACCGAGCAGGTTAGGCGGCAGGTTAAGCGTTAACAACCCCGTTTCTTCATTATCATCCATATCAAACGCAAGACGGGAAGCCTCTGCTCTAATCATTTTAAGATTGAGCCGGCTAACCGCTGTTTCGCCTTTCAAAAAATCAAGGTTTGGATCGGTCGGATTATCGAGGGTAATACGCTGTTCTATAACCTCAGTTTTCGGGTCAAAAAGAACCATCTCGCTTCCGTTACTCAGCATAGAACGCGCTGCAATGCCGTGCAGTTCGTCCGCAGGAAAGTCGAGCCGGATAAATGTCCGCCCTGCAATGGTTTTTACAGCAAGGCGATACTTGTCGCGCAGTTGCGCATGAACATCGGTACGGTTATTCAGCGTATGTACTTCTACATCAGCTTGAAAGCTTTCAACACCTTTATCAGCTTTGCCGTTCCAAGTAATGGTGACCGGATTATTTTTAAACGGCTCATAAAGCTGCGATGTTCCGCTTACCGAATTGTTGCAAGCCGCGATCGCAAGCAGAACCAGCAGAATAACAAGATACGATAGTTTTCTTTGCATAATCACTCCTTTGCATCTGTGTGTGCAGTTTACAAACGTACCGCTCAAACGATACATTGACCGGCATTTGCGTTACTCTACACCGCAAGCGTAATGGAATATGTTTTTGCCGTCAATCAAAAATTCTACAAAGAACCGAAGTTCTCAAAAAAAGAACTTCGGTTCTCTTTTTTCTTTGAGCGAAAGACAAACACATCAGACAGACAGATAGATCAAATACCGAAGAATAAAGAGGCGATGAGGTCATTTAAACCGCACAGAGGTTCAACTCTAGTCGAATACCGAAGAATAAAGATGGGTTGTTAAAAAAATGATCTGATGTGTTTGTTTTGATGACCTTATGGAATCAATTCATGCTGCTGCATAAATATGAGAAAAGCTTGATAATTCGCAACGTGCAGCGTTTTGTAAATTTCGGTCATTTCCTTTTTTATCACCGATTCTGAAATACAAAGTTTTTCGCCGATTTGCTTGAACGTAATACCTTCCGCCGCTAAGCAGAGGCATTGACGTTGCCGATCGGTTAACCGAAGGGAAGACACATAGATGGGAGTTTTTCGTGTATAATAGTGTTTTAAATCATCTGCAAACAAGATAAACAGAGCGACTGCCACACAAAGCCCAAGCCCAATATGCACCACAGAAAGCATAAAAGCAGCGCTACCATAGCGAAACCACTGGGTAATTAAAACGGCTACAAAGCCGCCGCTCAACGCACTAACTTTATACCAAATATATGTTTTAAAGAAATTCGTTTTTAATAGAATGAGTAATCCCGCCAGATATAAAGAAAGTCCCAGCAAATTGCCGCTATAATAAATATTGACCAATCCTGCAATCAAACACGGAAGCGTATACAGGATGATAAAGCCGGGTTTGAGTACGATATAACCAAGAATAGCCGCACATAACATATTAGATAATCTAATCAGTCTATCTGACGGAAGGATGGAAAGATACTGCAATAGAGTAACAGCAGCTGTAACGATTAACATGATAAGAGCCACAAGCCGCGATTTTTTTATGAGATTTCCGGTATGAATAAAATGTCCTATTTCTTTTATAGGTTGTTTAGTGCGCATAGAAGCATTCCTCTTGCCGATCGGTATTGCATATAGCATACCAGCTAAAACCGGAAGCGTAAAGCCTACCAATGACCTTTATCAATACCAATATCGCGGGGGGGGGGGGGGGGGGGGGTATTTTTTTGGAAAAACCCGGAAATAACCGGCGCCCCAAAGTAACCCGCGTTTAAAAAAAAAAGGGGGGGACAATGGGT
>CAUVHB010000157.1:0-4533 GCA_963551335.1 uncultured Treponema sp. | reverse complement strand
GTTGCGGTTGTCGATCTTTCAACCGATGCAAAGTATTTTGCATATCAGCTCAAATATGATTCCGTACAGGGCAAGATGAATGCCGAAATCAGTACGAAAGGCGAAGACATCTTGGTGATTAACGGTCACGAAATCAAATGCGTCTCCGGCAAAGGGTTAACTCCTGCTCAACTTCCGTGGAAGGAATTAGGCATCGATGTCGTTATCGAAAGTACTGGTCTTTATACAAACGAAAAAGCGTACGGTCATTTGGAAGCGGGCGCAAAAAAAGTTATCATTTCCGCACCCGGCAAAAGCGCTGATGCCGCAAAACCCATTAAGACAATCGTAATGGGCGTAAACGAAAACGAATATGACCCTGCAAAGCATCATGTTGTTTCCAACGCCAGCTGCACCACCAACTGTTTGGCTCCTATTGTTCACGTCATCTTAAAAGAAGGTTTTGGTATCGAAACAGGATTGATGACGACGATTCACTCCTATACAGCAACGCAAAAAACCGTTGACGGAGTTTCGATGAAAGATTGGCGCGGCGGACGGGCTGCTGCTATCAACATTATTCCCTCTACAACCGGCGCTGCTAAAGCTGTCGGCGAGGTCTTGCCTTCAACAAAGGGCAAGTTGACCGGTATGTCATTCCGTGTACCGACCCCCACTGGTTCAGTTGTCGATTTAACTTTCCGCGCAACAAAAGATACTTCTATTGAAGAGCTGGATGCAGCGTTTAAAAAAGCTTCCGAAACCTATATGAAGGGAATTTTAGGCTATTGTAACGAAGAAATCGTTTCTACCGATATTATTCACGACAAGCGCTCTTCTATCTATGACAGCAAGGCAACGCTCCAGAATAACCTGCCGGGCGAAAAGCGCTTCTTCAAAGTAGTGTCATGGTATGATAACGAATGGGGATATTCCAACCGCGTTATCGACCTGCTCAAATTTATGAATAAATAACTGTTCTGAAGAATACAACAGCCGAACAACAGGTATCAGCGTAGCTGATTTTATGCTGTAAGAAAAGTGCTTCACAGTTCTCTTCACGGACTGTGAAGCGCTATTAACTGATTTTTCTTTCTCTCATTTTTTTCAATGACCATCCAAAAGCTCACTTTTTCCCTTTGTAAATTTTTCCTTGCGTAATCCGTTTTCCTCTGTTATAATCAATATATCATCATACTTTATCATTTATTAAATTTTTAGGACTCGCTATGTATTATGTAGGAATTGATATTGGCTCAACGGCAAGCAAGGCGGTTGTACTGGACGAAGACAAGCGTGCCGTTTTGTACAAGCGGGTGGTGCCAAGCGGCTGGAATAGCAAGGAAACCGGCGAACAGCTGTTGCAGTGGATTTATTCCCAAGGCTTTATCCGCGATCAGTTGAAAATTATTGCAACCGGCTATGGACGGGTCAGCGTGCCGTATGCAGATAGCACAGTGACGGAAATTACCTGCCACGGGCGCGGCGCTGCATTTTTAGCTGATGGAAATGTAACGGTTATCGATATTGGCGGGCAAGACACAAAGGTCATTGTGCTGCAAAACGGAAAGGTGCTCGATTTTGTAATGAACGACAAATGCTCTGCCGGTACCGGTAAGTTTTTGGAGGTCATGGCGAATCGGCTCGGGCTGTCCCTGCCGGAGATGTTTGGCTATGCCGCAAAAGGAAAAGAAGTCAAGATTTCTTCTATGTGTACGGTGTTTGCCGAAAGCGAAGTGATTTCGCTCATGGGGAAGGGAACCCCGCGTGAAGATATTGCCGCCGGAGTTATCCAATCTATCTGTTCAAAGGTAAGCCTACTCGTCAACCGAAAACCAAAAGCTGAGCATTACTTTTTAACGGGCGGTTTTTGTGGCAGCCCCTATATCGTACACGTTTTGAGCGGAATACTCAATTCGGAAATACAAACCCACGAAGACGCTCGCTATGCCGGAGCAATCGGAGCCGCCCTCTCGGCATAGCGGAATTACAATATTTTTATTGGGGAGTCTTTGACCAACTGAAATGGTCTCGGCTTTACTGTGCAAAAATGACTTGCCCCGATTACAAGCTGGGTACGAGCCAGTTTTTCGCGCGCCCAATGAACAGCGGCTCAAAGGAGTATGCAAATGGATAATCATGCAATGTGGCAGGATTTAGGGATGGATGTAAAAACACACGACCTTTTATGCGAGGCGTTACCGCAGGCATTCGGCGATGTGTATTTATCTCAAAAAAACAGACCTAAGGCGATGGACTATTTCAACATGGTGGTTGCCGACATTCACGGTATTCGCCCTGCAGAACTGGTAGCATTTCAGAAAACAGGCGGAAAAGTAGTAGGGAGCTTCTGTATTCACGTACCCGATGAGGTTGTTATCGCCGGAGGAGCCATTGCAACCGGCTTGTGCAGCGGTTCTCAGTTTTGGGTACCCGGAGGCGAGAAAGTCTTGCCGACCGCAACCTGCGCGCTTATCAAAGCCTCGCTCGGCGCACGGTTTGACCGTACCTGCCCTTTCTTTAGAATTTGCGATTTATTTGTTGGAGAAACCACCTGCGACGGCAAGAAAAAAGCTTGGGAAATTCTTGCTGAAGATGCCCCAATGTACATTATGGACATTCCGCAGCTCAAGCGCCCTGCCGATTTTACCAAATGGGAAGCGGAAATTCACGGCTATATCAAGCGGATCGAAGAACTGACTGGCAATAAGATCACCGCAGAAAAACTCAACGATGCGATTGTGCTTGTCAACAATAAGCGGCGTGCCTTACAGCGGCTTAATGCAGTGCGGAAAGTCAAGAACGTTCCCATCAGCGGACGCGATGTGCTGCTTATCCATCAAATTGCCTTTTATGATGATCCGGCACGATTCACACAGATGGTCAACAAGCTCTGCGATGAACTTGAAAAGCGGATCAAAAACGATGTTTCCGTCTATGATTCAAATACCAAACGTATCCTGCTCACCGGTACGCCGCTTTCAATCCCTAACTGGAAGCTCCATCAAATTATCGAAACGAACGGCGGCGCAGTCGTTTGCGAAGAAATGTGTACTGGTATCCGCTACTGCGAAGCCTTAGTCGATGAAACAAGTGTTACCATCGATGGCATGGTTAAGGATTTAACTAAACGCTACCTCGGACACATCAACTGTGCATGCTTTACCCCGAATAAAGAGCGAATCGAAGATATTAAGCGGCTCGCTGCCGAATTTAAAGCGGATGGGGTTATCGATGTCAACCTCAAGTTCTGCAACCTGTACGACACTGAAGGATACTTTGTGGAACGTGCGATGAAAGAAGCCGGTATGCCCTGCCTCGGCATCGAAACCGACTATACCGACCAAGATGCCGAACAGCTCAAAACCCGCATCGGCGCCTTTATCGAAATGCTCAGCTGATTTTTGAATCAACAACCCCGACACAGAGGGGGCGTCAAAATTATACATCCGTGTATAGGGCATCTTATAAAAACTCAAGGCTAGATTTTTAGGAGATGCCTTATCAGCAAAGCTGATAACGAGTTTAAGGAAAACCTCTAAAAAGTAATTCGCAATTCGCTTGAGCGGATATGATAAATCATTTCCTTACAGAACAAGCCGACAGGCTTGTTGTTTTTTAGAGGTTCACACTATTTTGACTGATATATCGAATGCAACAACCGTTAAAGATGATTCTTTGCTCAGTTGTTGCATTGTGAACAATGGGTATAAAAACCGGTAAAGCTCACCCTGTTTTTAGAGAAGATACCCTTATCTTCTTTTGCCGAATAAGCGGAGGAGGGCCAAGAAGATATTAACAAAGTCGAGATACAGCTCTAAGGCGCCGATAATGGCAACCTTTTTAAAATCTTCATTATCCTGTGCATAGCGAGCAACTTCCGTAATCTTTTGAGAATCATACGCGGTTAGTCCAGTAAACACACCGACCGCCACAAAAGAAATAAGCCAACTGAGCGAAGAAGAATGCATAAACCAATTGACGATTGTTGCAATGACCAATCCGGTAAGCGCCATCATCAAGTACTTACCCGCCGAGTTCAAATTGCTTTTTGTCGTTGCGCCGTAAATACTCATTGCGCCGAACATCAGCGCCGTTACAGCAAAGATGCTCGCAACAGAAGTGTGCGTGTAAACAAAGAGTACCGACGAAAGCGTCAACCCGTTGACAATCGAATACAGAACAAAAGAAGTAGCCGCAGCCGGAAAACTCATTTTTCTGATGCCTGCCGACAGGATTATGACCAGCGCAAATTCTGCGAGGATTAATCCCATGAAGGTAAAGTTACTTCCAAAGATAAACCGGGCAAGCGTTATGCTATTAAAAACAGCAAAGGCTGCAATTCCGCTAATTGCTAAAGCTGCAACCATCCATCCGTATACGGCGGTTATAAACCGCTGTGAAATTTTTTCATTTGCCTGTTGAAATGAAAAGTTATCAGTTGATGTATTCATGGTCTTAATATACAAACGAATATCTAATATGTCAATGAATTCAATCATGGCTGCCGCCCCTGTCCATGCCAGTGCTTTTATGCTAGTATCATACGCAATG
>CAUVHB010000156.1:0-4575 GCA_963551335.1 uncultured Treponema sp. | reverse complement strand
GTACCTTACCACGTTTCTCGGCAGGCGCTCATAATGCGTAAAGTGCGGTTCTAGCATACCGCTTGTGGTTCAAGTTTTTTGTCCGCTCAGGGGCAGGGGTCGAGCCGTTCCTCTTCAAGTTCATCGATTCGCCGTATTTTACCTTGTATGTAGTCGGTTAGTATTTCTTGTGTAACTTCCAGCCGCATCAGCATTGCGCCGAAGCGGTGATCCAATACCTCTGAACCGAAGGCACGGCATTCTTCCGTCCAGACCTGTCGCCGAGCTTTCGCTGTTTCGGTTAAGGCGGCTTTTAATGGTTTTAGCTTGTTTTCAACTAATGCCTGCAAAGCTTTTTTATCAGTCTTTTTATATGCTTCCCAAATATCCAAGGGAAGCCGCCACTTATAATACAGCGTTTTCATCATCAGTGCATAAAATTGAGCGATGCTGCGTTGCAAAGGATTATCCGTGTGGGCGGCATCCTCGATAAAGGCTTGTTCGAGTTTTGCATAGACGGCATCCATATCGGTTGTCAACGTCCGTATATAATACAAAAATTTTGAACCGAGCGGATCTTGATAGAGCAGATACTTTGACGGCGTTATATCATAATTGTTACCGGTTGTTCCTTCAAATAAATCGGGTTCGCCTTGCCGCATCCATTCATTAAAGCCCATACCAGTATAGAGCTTTAGATACTGTGCAAATTCCTCTTCTCGATATTCGACATGGCAGTCAAGGTAGGCATACAGCACCAAGCCGAACATACAGGTATAAAGCGGAGCTTCGCTGCCGTCATCCCCCCATGAAGTAACGATGACTTCTTTGACCCGTTCCTTTCGGCAGGCTTCAATGGCGGCAAGCGTGGTTTCCAGTGTTTTTTTATGATGCGGTATATATCCCGTCCAGCGCCATGCACCGCCGGCAAACATAGGTTTTTCCGTTAGTGTGCGGCATACTTGCAGGTGGTTTTGGTAATGCTTGGCCAAGCCGCTATAGTAATCCCAATACATCAATCCTACCTGATTGGGAAGAACAGGTTCAACATCTTCTTTGTTATTGGAATAGCGGCCGAAGAACATATCATCCCAAACGATGGGTTTAAAGCCGTATGTTGTACAGAGGGTTTTCATAAATGCAAGATGATCCTGCATAATATCCCCCCTTTTTTTAAGTCCGTTTTCATCCAAATAACGCCCACGCCCCAGATTATGCGCTTCGTCCATTCCAATATGGATAATATCAGACGAAAATGCTTTACGTAATGACGCAATCATCCGGGTGAGCAGGGTTCGTACTTCAGCATTGCCGACATTAAAGATGTTATCGATATCCTTATATTTGTATTCTATAGTTTCCCACATAAAATATTGATCCATGTGAGCAAGGGTCTGAATACACGGTACCAACTGTACGTCGAAAAGCTGCGCGTAGCGGTCAACTTCTTGCAAATCTTGTATGGAGTACCGTCCGCGTAATGCGCCGAAATAGGGAGCCCCTTCGACTTCGTACACATCTTCCATGTACAGCATAAACCACGAATGTCCCATAAACGCCATTTCGCGGATAAACTGTTTGAGCATATCGATATGTGCAACAGCATTTCGGGAAAGATCGAGCATCAAGCCGTTTTTTTCAAATGCATGCTCCATGCGGAACTCCAACAAACGCTGCATATCCCGCCTTGTATATATCTTCGAATCTTCTATTGCTTGGCTTTTAAGCAGCAGCATCGACAGCGCAAAATAAAAATGTGGCGCAGAGTCTGCTTCAATTTCGCATACTCCGTTTCTAAATGTTGCGGAAATTTCGGAACTCTTCACTTTTTTGAACGTAACAGGGATGCCGTCTTCGCTAATTCTGAGCGGATAGCTTTTCCGCAGCTCCGCAACTGCGAGTGTTGTTTTTTCGTCAAGATCGGATAGATTGAGTTTTAAAGGCTTCAATGTTTTTTTTGCCGTACACATACCTTTTCCATTAAGTGTGATATAATAAGTTTTATTATACCACAGTTATGCTGAAATGGTAGTATAAATTTCTAATATACGGAGGCAGATTGCTATGAAATGTATTGTTGATAAAAGTATCGTTGAGCTTGGGATTACAAGCGTTGTGATTGGCGTTGCAAAAAATATAGATCCAAACGCGAAATTATCCGATTCATTCTTAAAAAAGCAAAAAAAGATGGAAGATTGGGCTTTGCAGTGTGATGTTGACGAGGTTTTGAACAACCCGATTACCCAAGGCTACGCGGATTTGCTGAAAAGCGTTGGGCGCAGTATCAAAAAGTATCCGCCGACCGTTCCCGCATTTATCCGGAACATTCAGCGCCGCGGTTCTATGCCGCACATCAATAGCGTTATCGATATTTATAATGTTGAGTCATTACATTCGCTGTTGGCGATTGGCGGGCATGATCTTGATAAAATAGATGGACACATAACGTTTACCGTCAACAAAGAAGCGGGTGTTTTTCTTCCGATTTCATCGACGGAGAAACAGGTTGCCGAAACCGATTACGTGTACCGCGACCCCAAAGGGATTATCGCATGGCTTGGCGTCCGCGACGGTGAAAACTATAAATTTGATGACGGAACAAAAAACGCAATCTTTATTATCCAAGGGAATGCCAATACCTCTATTGACCTGCGGGTAGAAGCGCTCAAGCGGATTCAAAGCGATTTAGCGGAGTGTATGCCTCACTTGGAGTTTGAGATACAGGTTATCGAGGGGGAACGCTAAACCGCTATTCGCTCTTGGTTTTAAGCACCGAGAGGAAGGCTGACTGCGGGAGTTCCACATCGCCGACCATCTTCATACGCTTTTTTCCTTCTTTCTGCTTTTCAAGGAGCTTGCGCTTGCGGGTGATGTCGCCGCCGTAGCACTTTGCCAACACGTCCTTGCGCACCGGATTAACTGTTTCGCGTGCGATAACTTGGCTGCCGATGGCTCCTTGAATAGCAATTTTGAACTGCTGCCGCGTAATTTCTTCCTTTAATTGCTCGCATACGTGGCGCGCCTTGTTGTAGGCGTTAGGCTTATACGAAAGCTGCGCAAGCGCATCCACCGGCTTGCCGTTCAATAAAATATCGATTTTAACCAGCTCAGTGGGACGCATTTCAATAACTTCGTATTCAAAAGAGGCATAGCCGCGGCTGATGCTTTTAAGCCGGTCGTAAAATTCAAACAGCACCTCCGCAAGCGGCATTTCGTAGGTAACCTCCACCCGTTTTTGGTCGAGGTAGTTCATGTTAGTCTGTACGCCTCGTTTTTCGATGCAGAGGGAGATGATATTGCCGAGGTATTCCGTCGGAGTAATGATATTCGCTTTGATATACGGCTCATCTGCGGAAGCAATTTTTCCCTCGTCGGGATATTCGGCGGGGTTGTCGCAGATGATGGTTTCCCCACTCCGCAGATGAAGGCGATACCGCACTGATGGCGCCGTAAAGATAACCGACTGGTCAAATTCTCGCTCCAGCCACTCTTGTACAATTTCCAGATGGAGCAGCCCCAAAAAGCCGCAGCGGAACCCATGTCCCAGCGCCACCGAAGAATCTTTTTCGTAGGTGAGGCTTGCGTCATTGAGCTTGAGCTTTTCAAAGGCTTCGCGCAGTTGTTCGTAGTCGTTGGTGTCAACGGGGTACACGGAGGAAAACACGACGGGCTTAACCGCCTTGAACCCTGCACGGGGTGCCGCACAGGGACGAACTGCATCGGTGAGCGTGTCGCCGACTTGCACATCAGACACGGTTTTAATACCGGCAATAATGTAGCCAACCTCTCCAGCGCGCAGGGTATCCCGTTGCACAAGGTCAAGAATAAATACGCCTGTTTCCTCTACACGGTATTCCGCATTGCTGTGCATAAAGCGGATGGTCATGCCGGGCGTTACCGTCCCTTCAAACACCCGCAGGTGGATGATAACCCCGCGGTATGCGTCGTAGTGGCAGTCGAAGATGAGGGCTTGCAAGGGGGCTTCCGCGGATCCGACCGGCGGCGGAAAGTGTTTTATAATGGCTTCAAACAGCGCATCGATATTTTTGCCAGTCTTTGCCGAAACTGCAACGGCAATATCGGAATCAAGCCCTAGATCGTGATCAATTTGAGCGGACACGGCGGGAATATCCGCCGCCGGTAAGTCAATCTTATTGATTACCGGTAGAATTTCTAAGTTATGTTCAAGCGCAAGGTACATATTGGAAAGCGTTTGGGATTCCACCCCCTGCGTTGCGTCTACAATCAAAATAGCCCCTTCGCAGGATGCAATCGCCCGGGAGACCTCGTAGGTAAAGTCCACGTGTCCGGGCGTGTCAACAAAGTTTAAAAGGTAATCCTGCCCATCGGCTGCGCGGTATGGAATGGTAACCGCTTGGCTTTTAATGGTGATGCCGCGTTCCCGTTCAATATCCATGTTGTCGGTCATCTGCGCCCGATAGTAGCGTTCGTCGATAACCTTGGCTTTTTCAATAAGACGGTCGGCAAGCGTTGACTTCCCGTGATCGATATGAGCAACAATACAAAAATTGCGGATATGGTCGATTGAATACATAGGTTTTCTATAGTATTGGAAAGCTGGGGAATTGTCCAGAG
>CAUVHB010000155.1:0-4577 GCA_963551335.1 uncultured Treponema sp. | reverse complement strand
AGTGTATCAGCAAATCCATTCGGAAACAGACCTTTCTGAACAGGTTACTTTGAAATGCGATGTTCTCAATCGTGCTATTTGCGTGATTGAGAACTCGTTGACCTATCGAAAACGAAAGTTTCCGAATAGGTCTAGTATATAAAGGGATGAAAAAAGTATGGTAATAGAAACAAAAGATACGGAAGAATTGAATATCCCTTGGGTACAATGGGATAAAAGACTGGAACTCGGTATTCCACGAATCGACAGCCAGCACCGTAAGCTGGTGGCAATGTGCAATGAGTTGCGCGAGGCGCTGATGAACCGCCAAAAACGGAGTAAAGACGAATGGCTGGTAACTGTAGGCGACGTACTTCGGCAAGCAGTCAACTATACCCAAACACACTTTACCGATGAAGAAAAATGGATGAAGGCGTGCGGATTTTCCGGCTATGAAGCTCATAAGCAGCGGCACAAGGAGTTTGTCCAAACAATTACACAGGTATTGAGGGGGTTTGACGAAATGACCGTAACGCTCGGTTTTGATTTTGCCGACTACCTTCGGGATTGGATACTGTCGCATATTGCCTGTGAGGATAAGCAGTACTGTCCGATTATGTGCTCCTTTTATCATACGTTGCAGGAATACAACCACTGTAATCATACAGCCGATTCAACTGCCGAACAGCAGTCTTAGATTAAAGCATCCTTGCGCGAATAAGCTTTCAAACTGAAGTATTCCATTTTCCGGAGGAAAGAATGTACAGTCCCCATAGCGTTGCTTAGGGGCGTTGTTATATAAAGAAATCCATAGCTACCAGTTCAGCACGGAACACCGACCTTTTTAGTCAATTTCTTAAAAGAAATGCGTTATTGTATTCCCAATATTTTTGCGCAGCAACGCAGTAGATGCGCCGTCTATTTGCAAAAGACTAGTCGACACGAAAAAGTTGCGCCTTTTGATACGCAGGGAAAAAGCGTTTTTGGCTGCCGGTTTCAAACTGTACGGTGATGACTAACTCGCCGCCGCTTTGCCGCGACTGCACCACATATCCGTAGCCATAGTCGTCGTGAAAAATACGCTGTCCGCACTTCCACAACGCCGCTTCCTCATCGGCGGGAGCGGCAGAGTCCGCGATGGGCTGTCCGGCAACGTCAACCAAGTCTTCATCAATTTCTGCTAAAAAGCGGCTTGGTTCCATGAAGGACAGCTTTCCATACATCCGCCGTGCTGCGCAGCTGGTCATATAGAGTTCATCTTTAGCACGGGTACAGGCAACGTACATTAGCCGGCGTTCTTCTTCCATATCTTCGGCGCTTTCGTCATTACGCGGAAATATGCCGTTTTCAAGACCGGTGATAACCACATTGGGAAATTCAAGCCCCTTGGTGTTGTGAATGGTGATGAGCTGCACGGCATCGGATCCTGCATCGGTTTCCGCAAGGCTGCGGTCTAATTCGATATGCTCCAAAAAGGAGGTGAGCCCTGCAGCCGTGCAGGGGTACAGAGAAGCGGTATTGGCAAGTTCCTGTAAGTTCGCCGTTTTTTGCGTCCCCATCACTTCGTCCTGATTCCGGTGAAAAATACCTAAGCCGGTATGCTCAATCACGGTGAGTACAAACGCGGCAAGCCCCTGCCCCGGTACAAGCTGAACGCTGGAAGCCGCCGTATTGCCCTCTGCGGTATCAGTCCCAGCTGCATCCGCCGGCTCTCTGCCGGTTGGGGTATCAGACCGCACGGCATCAGTTTGTACATCGATGTCTATCGCGCTGTTAGATGCCGCTGCACCGGTTTCATCAGAATCCGCGCGGGCTTTCTGCGCTGTTTGCGGGGAGCTGAGCGCCGCAAGAAGACTGCGGAGGGAATACAGTGTTGTGAGAAACTCCCGCAGCGCGGCGCCAGCTTTCTTAGGTATGGAGAGCTTTGACCCCGCGCCAAGCAACACGGTAATGTAGTCGGATCCTTGTTGAGCGTTTTCGCGGTCTTGTTCCGGTGAATCGCCGAATGCCAATACACCTGTATATGCCAGTGGTTCCGGGTTTACGGCTTCTTCCGCGTTTGCGCGCGCACCTATATATGCAGGTGAACCAGCAAATGCTGCGCGGGCATACGCAACGAGTTTATTCTGTGTCGTTTCGCCGATTCCCCGCGCGGGTTTATTCACCATACGGCGGAAAGCAATTTCATCCCGACCATTTGCTATCAGCGCCAAAAGAGCAAGCGCATCCTTAATTTCCTCGCGTTCGTAGAACTTGAGCGTACCGACTACCTTGTGCGGTATTTTTTCGTGCAAAAAGCTCGTTTCAAAGTTGAGCGACTGGGCATTGGTGCGGTACAAAATTGCCCAATCCGAATAGGATCCGCCCGCCCGCACCGCTTTTTTGATGAGCTGCACACACAGCTCTGCCTCCGCATCTTGAGACGGGAGATAATACACGCGCGGTTTTTGTCCGCCAGCTCCGCGCGCTGCAATGAGCGTTTTACCGAGCCGCCCCTCATTACGGGATACAATGGAACCGGCTACCCGTAGAATGGGCTCATACGAGCGGTAGTTCCGCACTAGCCGGATAATCTTTGTATGCGGAAATTGACGGTCAAAGGTGAGAATATTTTGCACCTCAGCGCCGCGGAACCGGTAAATCGATTGATCGTCATCACCGACAACACATACGTATGTGTTCTCACCGGTCAATTCCCGCAAAAGACGAAATTGCGCATCGTTTGAATCCTGATACTCATCCACGAGGATCACCTTGAACCGTCGATGCAGCTGTTGGGCAATAGCGGTATGCTCTTGCAGCAGCTGAACCGGCAGCATAATCAGGTCGCCGAAGTCGGCATTCCCTGTTTCGCGGAGGCGCTGCTGATAGGCGCGGTAGATTACAGCAAACTCAGGCGCAGGATCGATCATCGTAAGCTGGGGACTTTCGGGTAAAAGACAATAATCCTTAGCGCGGGCAATTTTTCGCATGAACCGCTGCGCCTCCTGCTTGTTCAGCTGCGGCAGCGCCTTCATCAACAGCGTTACCGAATCATCATCATCGTAAATCGTAAAATTGGGAGAAAGCCCTGCCCATTCTGCATACCGGCGCAGCATCCACGCTCCAAAGGAGTGGAAAGTACGGATGCTCGACCTTCCTGCGCGTTCATCAAGCCCCTGCGCCCGCTCCGCCATTTCCCGCGCTGCCTTGTTGGTAAAGGTAACTGCCAAAATCGATTCAGGGTGCACTCCCTGTTCTGAAATAAGCCACGCAATTTTTGTTGTAATAACCCGTGTCTTCCCCGACCCGGCGCCTGCCAAAATCAAAAGCGGCGAGCCGGTATGGCACACCGCTTCAAGCTGTTCAGGATTTAAAATCGATAAATAGGTGCACGTTTCTTTCATCGTTTCCATTTTAGTTTTTTCCAAGATTTCCGGTGAGCAATTCTTTCAGCTGATCCAAAATCTGTCCGCCGCCGGTAATGGAAATTTGGCTGATCTTTTCGCTCATCTTATCGACATATTCAAGTTCTTTGAGCTTGAGCAGCAAGGGATTTTCTTCCATCAATTTAGCAGTATTGAGAAGGCTCCGTGTAGAAGCGGTTTCTTCGCGGCGGGTGATGATATTTGCCTGCGCTTTCTTTTCGGCAATCAGCACTTGATTGACAATATCCCGAATCTCTCCCGGCAAAATAATATCCTTAAGCCCACACGAAAGCACTTCGATCCCGAATTGCGCTTGATACGGCTGTAAGCTCTCCATAACAAAGGCATTGATCTCCTGCTTTTTTTGCAGCAGCTCATCAAAAAGGAGGGTGCCGACATACTCGCGCAACGCCAGCTGGAAACACACATACAACTGATTTTCATAATCGGCATTTGAAACCAGCGCAGTAACCGGATCGTTTATTTTATACCGGCACATAAAATTCAGCCGGAGCAGGACTTTATCCTTTGTCAATATCTCCTGCCCCGAAATTTCAAGCTGCCGCGCACGCATATCAGCTTTTAGCATATTGATGGATTGAGCGCTTTTCCAGAAAAAATAAGTCCCCGGTTCTACTATTTTGATGAATTGTTTGTCAAAATAAAGAAGCCCCTTCTCGTAGGGTTCAACTCCGTAATTGATAATGTACGGTCTTAATATACCGGTAATGAGGATATTCCGATCAATATCCGCGCTGATTTCAGGATTGTTCAAATCAATCTGCTGAAATGTTTTAGTGCGGCTATTATTCCAAAAAATATGCAGTCCCTGTGTTAACACGTCTTTTAAAAGTCCATCCTCAAAATAGAGCGCAATATGACCGGCGCTGACGGTAACGGTTTGCGTTTGAGCGCGCAATGATTCGTCGGCAAGCAGTTCGGCAGGGTCTCCTGCGGTATGCAGTTCTTCAAAGACCGAATGACATTCAAGCTCATAGCCTTGCCAATTCCAGAAAAAACCGGGCTTTAAAATTTTAATAAATTTTCCATGCTTAAACAGTAATACTTTTTGATCATATCGAATTATATACATACGTACTCCCTATCATAGCTGAGGCGCTTGCCCTGAGATTTTAAAAGAATACGGAAGACCTGTCCTGCCGCCGGAGAACGGATTGCGGCTTTAGGAAT
>CAUVHB010000154.1:0-4587 GCA_963551335.1 uncultured Treponema sp. | reverse complement strand
GTGTGCGCTTTTCGCGCACGAATGCAACAGTTTCCAAAATGCATATTTTGTTCAACTGTTGCATTTTAAGGAAATAAAATTTCGCACATTTTTTCTAGCAGACGGGTAAACGCATCAGGGAGAGTAGATAAAAACCGCGGAAAAATTGAGACTGCCATGCCATTTGAACCATCTTCAACTGTTGTACATCCGTGTACAACAGTTGAAGGCGATGTTTAGGTGTGCCGAAATATCGCTTCTCTGACAGGATGTCAGTGGTTCCAAACAGTAACGAATTTTTCATTTATGAAAAATTCGAAGTTTAGAAATGTCCACGGACGGACATTTCTGAACGATGGCATCCTGTGCCGCTGCTGAAAATCCTCAACGTATCATCTCCACCACGGACGGCGGTGGTTTTAGTCAGTAGCGTGTTTGCCCTGCAAACACGCAGGTAAAAAATATACAAGGATGTACATTTTTACCGTGCCTCCGCTTTATTTTTGTTCGCGCCTTGTATCCGGTATCACTATTTTCAAAAGCGCTGGCTATACAGAACGGACACGGATGTCCGGGGTTTTACACAGCACAGAAAAGAGGCGGCGGCAGTTCCGGTACACAATTTCGCATAGGTGTTCTATCGAGCAATGGCGGTATTTACTTGCAGCCTGATAGGTATATGGAATATTCAACGGGGTGTTTACCTCTCGTCTAACCGGTTGAGGGGAAAGGTATGGGGCATCTGTCTCCAATAGTAGTTTATCGTCAGGCGCCATGCGTACCAATTCCGCTATTGCGGAAGCGGTTTCCGCATTGTCAGTGTATGTGATGGTACCCGGAAATGAAAGATACCAGCCCCGTTCTAAAAAAGCTTCGGCTTCCTTTTTCCCGTATGAAAAACAGTGAATGACACCTCGATGCCAGCCTACTTCGTCGATACAGCGGAGCGTCGGTTCAAAACCATCGCGTGAATGAATAATCACAGCCAATCCGTACCGTTTGGCAAGGGCAAGCTGTTCTTTAAAAAGCGTTTCTTCACCGGCGAGATTATCGGTTCCCGTACCCGTTGCTCCGGCATGATTCCAATACCGGTCTATACCGCATTCTCCGACTGCCGCATACGGCTGCCCGCTTTTAAGGATTGCTTGAATATCGGCTTCAAGCTTTTGCAATGCCTCTGCCTGATGTTCAATAGCGGCACGCCCCGGCCACAATCCTGCAGAAAAATGGATAAAATCGGGTATAAAGCCGTCTTTGCCGCAAGCTTTTGCAACGGCGTTATACCGTGGTGTAAAATCTCCGGCATCGGTTCCTATATCCATGATAAAAGGATACTTTTCTTCCTGCATTGCTTTCAGTATGAGCGGAAAGTGCGCTGTTTTTTGAGAAATGTGATGTAAATGACAATGAGAGTCTGTAAACAATCTTGACCGCCTGTATAATTTCCGGTATAGTATATCATCTTTGCCGGAGTGGTGGAATTGGTAGACACCAGGGACTTAAAATCCCTTGACTGGAAACGGTCGTACGAGTTCAAGTCTCGTCTCCGGCAGATTCTTACATCGCCTGCTTATCTATCGCACTGTTCATATAGTATCCCCTATCCTAGCATTTTATAATTTCAAAATTGATAGTCATTCCCCTCCCCTCAATCCCTTAAAAACATCTTCTTTCTTTTACGCTTAATTTTTTTCCTTGTTTTCCGATACTGTCTATATGAAGCTATGGGAGGATCTTATGAGAAAATACCATGTACTGTCAGCTCTAGTGGGGGCTTTGTTGTTATTACCCCTTGGAGCGGAAGAATTACTCACAGCAGAAACTTATGCATCTTATTACGGAGAGGCTTTTAACGGTCGACCAACGTCAAGCGGCGAAATTTTCAATATGAATGCCTATACGGCAGCCCATAAAACCCTGCCGTTCGGAACTTTCCTTGAAGTAACCAATCTTGAAAACGGGAAAAAAGTGGTGGTACGCGTAAACGACCGCGGTCCATTCGTCCCAAACCGCGAGATAGATTTATCAAAAGCTGCCGCTAAATCGTTGGGAATGATTAGCCGAGGTATCACACGGGTTTCGATTAAAAAGGTGGATTCACTTGACCATGCCGCACTCGTTGCAACAGCTGATGTTTACAGCGACACACCCGCAGAATCCGCGGAAAAAGAAACACCGCCTGTATCCGGTACGCAACCTGAAGCGGCGCCTGTGCAAAAGGACGAGGCTGTCAATACACCGGCTAAAGTTCCCGGCACAGCAGCATCACAATCTACCGAGGCGCCGTCTAGCGTAACACAGCCCCCAGCAGCACAGCCTAATACGACGCAAAGACAACCGGCATCTGCAGGTAAACAAACGGCAAAGCCCGACACCGTCAAAGGTGTTACAAACCGTCCAGCTTCCGCACAACCGGCACAAACTCCGGCTCCGGTTTATTCACCAGGTACTTCAGGCGTGTTGTGGAGAATTCAGCTGGGCGCTTTTACACGGGAAGAAAATGCACTGCGGCTTGTTGTCCAACTGAGAAAAGCAGGATTCGACCCTGCGTATGAGCGTACTGAAAAATCGGTACGGGTTGTCCTCCCTGGTATACAGCCTGATGATCTTGAAAAAGTAAAAGAAGCGCTGGCGAATCATTCTTTCACTGATTATGTAATCAGACAGGAAAGCTGGTAAGCCGATTTTTTTATCAAAGTAAACGTATCAGACAAATCGACAACTCCGAGACGCAAGGTGCCGGAGTTGTCGATTGTTATGTGCTATCAAATTGAAGCGAGTGTTCCGAATTTTAGGATGATTCCTCTTTTTAGACTGTGAGCTTGAACTCCCGTGAGCTTGAACTCCCGCTTAGCAGTCCTCCGAATAGGGCGCAACCGGCAAACCCGAAAAGCGATGCCGCAAGGGCGAACATCATTATCCATTTTTTGAGTGTTTTCATAACGTTCCTCCTTGTAGTTGTGTATGTTTACTCATCACATACAACAATATCAGAACCCGCCTGTGTAGCCAGTGTCGCGTATCATTTTCTTTGCTTTTAACGAAAGTTTTTTGCAGCCTTCAAACACAGAATCATCGTCATATCGAATTTTATGCGAAGGCATTGTAACGGTTGTCAAGTTTTCGCAGTTCTTAAAAGCGCCGGCTCCGATGGATTTTACGGAGTTCGGGATTTCAAGCGTTTCTATCTTCGATTTAGTAAACGCACCCGATTCAATCGTTTCCAATCCTTCCCATAAGGCTACCGACGATACATTGATGCCCGCAAAACACATAAACGGGATAGTTGTTTGAGTATTCGGCCATCGTATCGCTTCAAGTGCATTGCAATTTCCTAAGAAGCACATAAGATAGCTGCAATAGCGCGGAAAAAAGATTTTTTTTACCGTATCGGCAAAGGATGTATCTATATAGGTGATCGTGTCGGGAAAGATAACCGACGTAATCGGCGTTTTGACATTTTCGTTATCAAATCCGCATCCAACCGAAACAACGGGAAAATCCTCAATGCTGTCGGGGATGACGATATCACCGCCTTTTCCGACGTACTTTAGGATAACTACTCCCGTACCGTCTCCATTTAAGTCGTACTCAAAGTCCGAAACGGGAGAGACGCTCTGCGCCAATACCGGTATCACACCGATATTGCTGAGCAAAACAGCAAACAGTACCGCCATAGAAAAAAGTTTTTTCATTTTTACAACTCCTTATATTTGTGTATGTTTACTCGTCGCAAACGGCAGTATCAACAGTGCTGTTATTGCGCATTAAAATCACACACGTAGATGTTCTGATAATAATAAAGCTTACCGTCGTTCCACCAGTACAGACCACCATTTTGCAGCAAGGCGATTTCGTATACAACGATTGCATTGTTAAAATCGCTGCCGCTTAAATATGGATGTTTGCGTTGTTCTTGGTAAAACAGATTGACCAGCGTATTGCCGTCTGCATCGTCATCTTGAATTTCCGATTGCGGAGGCCACATGCGGTATGACTGGTCGTATGCAAGTTTGATATTTGCCGAATGTATGACAAAACTGAAATAGTCGGGCATATTGGAGGTGTCGATTTGCTCCCATTTCCTGAATGTACCGGTTTTACCGGATATTTTTCCGCGTCTTGCAGTTATAATGTAAGTTTCTGATGAATCACCAACATTAGTTTCTAAACTATTCAGATACTCCGCCTCTCGCTTCTGTTCATTTACGCTGCGTTCAATATACAGACAGTTCAGGCGGGTTCCGGCATACACTGCTTTAACCGACTGTCCGTTATAGGTAAAGTACTTGTAATTGTCACGATCGAGCTGTGACATATCAATGGTCGGTACTGTCGCCTCTGCAATTCCTTTCCAAAAACTGATGCATCCGTTCAACGTTATACCCAATGCCGCAAGTGCGCCCATCATCATCCATTTTTTCAGTATTTTCATGTGTGCTCTGCTCCTTTGTGTAAAAATTTTATAATGTTTTAGTATTTCGTATTATTTTGATTATTAATGCTCACAATTTAAAAAGCTTCTTAGTAACTGTTGGCACGGTAAAATTGCCAATATTTAAATGCTTTTCTATTTTCTATTATTTCTACTACGACATACCATACTTG
>CAUVHB010000153.1:0-4591 GCA_963551335.1 uncultured Treponema sp. | reverse complement strand
GAGGGCCATTTAAAGGGACAACGGAGAGGCAGCCAGGTCTCTAACTGCCCCCCCCCCCCCCCGCTGCGCAATCTTCCATACAAGAGGCGGAAATTATGACAGAACAAGAATTGCATGATTTGCTTTCCGCCTTAAACCTTTACGCTTCGTTTTTCCTCTTTTTCATTGTGGTGTGTTTTATTGCGTTCATTACAATTTTGGTGATTCTGATCAACAATATCAAAAAAAGAAAGCTGCTCAAAGAAAACCGTACATTCATTTCCGAAATTATTCAGACACAGGAAAAAGAGCGGAAGCGCATCAGTCAGGAACTGCACGACACGGTAAGCCAGAATATCAAAACGCTTCTCATAGAACAAAAAAGATTTTTGTCAGAGATCAACGGCACAAACGCTCACTTTCAGAATAACGATGCGGCTGTGCCGGACAAATCTGCAATCGAAAAAATAGAAAAGATCATCAGTCTTGAAAAACAGAATCAAAAAGAACTTCGCGCGATTATCCAAAACCTTTCAATTCCGCTCTTAGACAGTGTACCGTTTAAAACGGTTATACACGATTTGTGCGGACAATTTTCCGAACAGTCGGGGCTTCCCTGTACGTTTTTTGTAGAACAAAATGTGGCGCTTGAAGATTTTACGAACGAACAAAAACATCATATTTTGCGCATTATTCAGGAAGCCTTGAACAATGTCCGCGCTCACGCCAAAGCAGAAGAAACAAGTGTGGTTATTAGGAATGTTGAATATTCGGGAAAAGATGGGGCAGCCTTGCCTCACCATAATAAGATCCGCATCATGATTTTTGACGACGGAACAGGTTTTGATACAACGGCTCTGTATGCTGAAAGCGAGCCACACTTTGGCATGAGGGGTATGGAAATGAGAGCAAAGCTATTGGGCGGAACGCTCACCATCACGAGTAAACCGGAAACGGGGACGGAAGTACGGGTAGAAGTGCCGGCGAATGGGTAGAGAGAACTCCGGAAAACATCACGCCTATCGGTTTGTCCGCAATGGTAGGTTAAAACGGGGGTGCTGATTCCTATTTCGGAAAAGCAACTTCCAAGTGTCTTCTTTCTTTTACACAATCCTTTAGATAATAATTGATTATATTCTGATACGGCATACCTGTTTCCTCTGCCATATTTTTAAAATAATTGACTACTTCGTCATCAAGACGGATGGTAATCTGCTTCTTTAATTTATCTGCATAGGGATTCTTGATTCCATTTGAAAAATCATAATCGTCTCTCATATTAATTACCTCCGTATTGTTTTGATTCTTGTAAATTTGCTTTTCTTGCAGAAATTATTCTAATTCTATCATTTTCTCTATAGCAATGACAAACGAGTAGCATATGCATTTCTGAACTCAAACCAAGCATAATAAACCGATCTTCATCAATATTTGAATGATCAGGATCTGCAATCAATACTGCATTTTCATCATAGAATACGGTTTTTGCTTCCTCAAAAGTTACTTTGTGCTTTGCGTAATTTAAATCTGCTTTTACCGGATCCCATTCAAATATTATTGTATCCATAATTATATTATAATTAAGATTCTGTATTCGTCAACATAAAAAAAATTGCAGCATCGATCACTGCTCTATTCACAAAAAACTACCGAAACGCTAGTCAAGGGGGCATACCCGCTGCTCTGAGGCGGATCGGTGCAGGATTTATCTATCATAGCTGTTCTACTTTCCAATTCTTAATTGTCCGCGTTGCTTCCTCAAATCCTGCACCAATCAGCACAATCTTTTTCCCGTCCATACGATATTTCTCTGCATAGCGTTTCTCTTTTATCTGATTGAGTTCATCCTCTGCGCTGCCGTTGCCGGAAAGCTTAAACTCAAAGATGTAAACGCTATCGACCGTCCGCACGACACAATCTATTCTATCTGTGCTGCAATGCTCTTCTGTTTGTGAAAACTGTCCCATCAGCTTAAAGATTAGGTACACCGCGGCTTGGTAGTTCTGTCCCCTCAACTTCAAGTTTTCTTTCGTAAAATTATCATACGGAATACCGGCAATAAGCGACTGCATCCGCTCCATGAATGAGTCAACTTTTCCCCCACGAATGTCTTGCACAAATCGTGCAACCCATACTCCTCCTTGGGTAAACGGTATAGCAGAATATGCAGGCAGCAGATTCTCTAAAAAGCCGTATCGTACTTCATCATTGGGAAAGCCGAGCCGATAGAGTCTGACATCGTTGATATACTCTTTTATCGTTAAATACCCTGATTGAAAGAGAATGGGTAAGGCATTTTCTGCCACTGCTCGATACGTTTCCAATCCTGATTCATTGAGTTCAACATTGCCGTCTAAGTCCGGAATGTAATAGTGTGCTTCTTTTAAGTAATTGACTAAAAAGGTTGGAGTACCGGTACTAAACCAATAGCTTTTGATTTCTTTTTTTACTAAAGCGCTCAAGACACTGTAGGGATTATACATACCTTTCCCTGCCGGGTGAAACAGGTAGCCGTCATACCATTGCTTGAGGTTGGCAAGAGCTTGTTGATAAGTTAAACTTTGATGTGTCGCAAGTACTTGTATCTCTGGTTGGAACGTTGCTTCCAGCTCTTCTTGAGTAATGCCGCAGATACCGGCATACTGTTTTTCCATTGATATATCCCGTAGGTTATTCAAATCGCTGAAAATACTGATCTTACTGAACTTCGTAACGCCGGTTAAAAAGGCAAAGCGGATATATTGGTCACAGGTTTTAATGACGGAATAAAACGCTTTGAGCATATTACGATATTGTTCATTCAGCTCTTCATTTACCCCCATGGTTTGCAGCAAGGGTTTATCGTACTCGTCTACGAGGATAACTACTTGTTTGCCGGTTTGCTTATAAGCAGTTTTCAGCAATTTTTCAAAGCGCGAGGCAAAAAACGGCTGTTCTTTTTCTCCGGTTTTGATACCGTATGAGGACTCCTCGCTCTCTAACAATACATGGAGCCGCTCATTTAATGCCTTAGGGTCAGTATAGTTACCAATATTAAAATCCAGATACAGTACCGGATAGGCTTTCCACGCTGTTCTGTTTTCTTGTACGGCTTGCTCTTCTTCCGCTTTTTCGAGATACAAACCGGTAAACAGTTCCTTTTGCCCTAAAAAATATGCAGCGAGTGTTGAAAGGAAGAGGCTTTTTCCAAATCTCCGCGGGCGGCTCAAGAAATAAACCTTACCGCTATTTACTAGCTGAAAAAGATATTCCGTTTTATCAACATAGAGGAATCTTTTTTCCCGCAAGTCCTTAAAACTTTGTATGCCAACCGGCAATTTCCGTGAAGTAATCATGATGATAGTATAGCATGGTTAGTACCGTTCGGCAATTTATACTGATAGTAACAATATAAAATAAAATTAACAATCGGACATTATAAGCCATATTTTTCTCTTATACGGGAAATAGCATCCTCGACAGAAGAATATCTGCCGCTTTTCATGTCTTGTTTTGCTTCTTCAAGTTTCCCGTGTTGTCAGCTATGCTGATGCCACAGCATATTTTTCAAAATCCTGAATTTTTCGGGATTAGACTCCCGATTTTTACACGGGTTTCCTCCCTATTATAGAATAATCGCTCATTGTAAAATGGTGGCTATTAAGAACATCGCCTGCTCATTCATTGGCGTTGATTCACTTAAAAAGGAGTATACAGAATGGTAAAGTATTTTTTTAAGCGTGCAGCGATGCTTATGGCATTGGCTGCAGTGGTTATTGCAAGCGGCTGTAAGCAAACGGTAAATACCGGAACTACCACTGTAGCGGTAACAGGAATAGCGCTTGATAAAAGCGTACTACCGCTTAAAGTAGGTGAAAGCAAAAAACTGGTAGCAACAGTTATGCCTGCAAATGCAACGAACAAACAAGTAACATGGGCTTCCGATAAACCGGCTGTTGCAGCTGTAAGTCAAGACGGTACGGTAACTGCGAAAGAAGAGGGTACGGCTCAGATCACCGTAAAAACGGTAAATGGCGGGGAAATCGCCCGCTGTAAGATAACAGTAACAGCCAAGGATCCGACACCTACTGCCGAGTTCACAGTAGAGATGACTCACGGGACGCACGGTACTATATCTGCAAACCCTGCGATACCCGCAAACGGCAAGATTGCCAAAGATACATCAATTACGTTTACGGTCAAAGCGGATACAGGTTTTTCAGTCGATACGTGGACTATAGCCGGTGGTGAAATTTTAGATGGAACCGGCACGGAAGGAAGTTTAACCGCGAAAGTCAAAATCACTACAAACACAACGGTAAACGTGACGTTTAAAGCTCTTTCTCCCGGAGAGTTCTCGGTAGGTATGACGGCTGACGAGCACGGTACTATATCTGCAGATCCCGATATTATCGGCGGAAAAGCTGCCAAGGATTCCGTAATTACATTTACTGCATTGCCGGAAGAGGGTTATGAAGTAGACAAATGGAGTATAGCACCTGATTTTGCATTAATTGAAGGCGGTGTGGGGAGAAGCAAAACTGCGAAAGTCAAAATCACTACAAACACAACCGTAACGGTGAGTTTTAAGAAAATATCATACAAAGTAATGTTCGATGCGAAAGGCGGATTG
>CAUVHB010000152.1:0-4617 GCA_963551335.1 uncultured Treponema sp. | reverse complement strand
CGGTATGGGCGCCTAATTGAAGGAGAAAAAAATGAGAAGAGTTGTAATTACCGGCATGGGAGCTGTTTCCGCTTTGGGCAATACCGTTGCGGAAACATGGGAAGGTATAAAAGCAGGGCGCTGCGGAATCGATAAGATTACGGTCAACTATGATACCAGAGATGATAAGGTAAAGATTGCCGCCGAATGTAAAACATTTGATCCCACTGCGTTTATGGATAAAAAAGATGCCCGCAAGATGGCGCGCTTTTCCCAATTTGCCGTTGCAGCGGCGGTGCAGGCGGTTGCGGATGCAGGACTTTCCAAGGAAACAATAGAAGCTGAACGTACCGGCGTGATGCTGGGGAATGGAATCGGCGGTTTTGAAATCCACGAAAGCTCATTCCAAAAATACTTTGAAGCGGGACACGCGCGAATACCGCCGCTCACTATTCCGCTACTTATTCCGAACGAAGCAGCAGGGAATGTAAGTATGCATTTTGGGTTACACGGCGTTTCATGGACCATTACCACCGCCTGCGCCTCCGGTACTGATGCCTTGGGCAATGCCCTCGATTTAATCCGCTCAGGCAGAATGGATATGTGCCTTGCAGGAGGAACCGAGGCAGCTATTACAGGCTTCGGCATCAATGCGTTCAGTGTGCTGCAAACCCTTGCGTCGGATTACAATGATGAACCGCACAAGGCGTGCTGCCCCTTTGATAAAAAGCGCTCCGGCTTTGTGATGGGGGAAGGCGCCGGCATCTTGATTCTGGAAGAATATGAACACGCAAAGAAACGCGGCGCAAAAATATACGCGGAGCTTGCAGGCTACGGCGGCTCCTCTGATGCATACCATTTGACCAGCCCCGACCCCGCCGGCACGGGCGGCGCTTTGGCGATGACAAAGGCTTTGGAGGATGCAGGGGTAAAACCGGAAGAGGTGCAGTATTACAATGCACACGGAACCTCTACGCCAATCAACGACCCTTCAGAAACCGCAATGATTAAACAAGCGTTTGGCAAGCACGCCTATAATTTGAAAATCTCTTCCACAAAGTCGATGATTGGGCATTGTTTAGGAGCCGCCGGCGCGTTGGAAGCGATTATCTGCGTAAAAGCAATTGAAGAAGGCTTTTGCCCGCCAACCGTGAATTTAACCGAACCTGATCTGGAAGCGGGATGCGATCTCAATTATCTGCCGCAAAAAGGCGTTTTTTGTACAGTCGATTGCGCCGCCTCCGGTTCGCTCGGCTTCGGCGGTCACAACGGCGTATTAGTATTCAAAAAAGTAAAGTAGGAAAAATTGGGCAATCGCATTAGGCATATTCCAAGCGGTTGCCTTCCTTTTGAAATGCGCGGAATTTTAGATAAAATTTCGCGCTATTTATTTAGAAGAAGGGTAAATGCATCAGACAAATGGGTAAGAATCGCAGAATAATGGAGATTGTGAGACCATTTGAACCGTACGGCGGTTCAACTCTGGTTGAACAATCTCCATTATTCTGCGGGATATCCATAAAAATGTCTGATACGTTTACCCTAAAGGAGAAAACGATGAGTGTTACCAAAGATATTGAAGCATTGCTGCCTCACCGGAAGCCGTTTTTGTTTGTTGATGAAATTATCCGTGCCGATGACGAAGGTAGCGAAAGCCGGTATACCTTTAAGCCGGAGGAGTTCTTTTTTAAGGGGCATTTCCCCGACTATCCGGTCGTTCCCGGCGTCGTGCTGGTAGAAACCATGGCGCAGGCAGGCGGCGCCGCGTTGAGCTCTATGGGCAAGTTTGAAAACGGCGCGCTGTTCTTTTTGGCAACTGTTGACAAGGTAAAGCTCCGTGCTCAAGTCCGCCCGGGAGATACGGTGCGCATCGAGGTAAAAAACCTCCGCGTTTCATCCCAGATGATTAAGCAGTCCGGGAAAATCTACAACGGTGATGCAGTCGCTGCGGAAGCGGAGTGGATGTGCCTAGTTGGAAAGGCTTAGAATCCTTTTGAAAATATACGACCTATCTATTTTGATAGGATGCTCATGGTTATAAGCAGTAGCGAGAGGGGGCTGCCCAAAAATGAAAGCCGATTGGCTTTTTCTGTAAGGACATAATTCATTATATCCACTAAAGAGGATTGTGAAACTTGCCAAATAATTTTTGACGGTCCCCCGGTGTTGAAGCCCGTATACGGAGCTACGCTGTTCGACAGTCTATTTCCAAAAACCTGCCGGAAATGAGCAAAATACGTTATCAGTTATCTATTCAAAAATTCGATGATACGCTGTGCCACCAATTCACGCTCGACATCATCGGTAACAATGTGGCTGCTTTCTTCCAAGATGACATACTCATTCGGCGTCTTGAGCAGTCGGTCGATGAGTTCTTTTTCCTCAAACGGTACCGACTGATCCGATTTTGATAAAACCGTTATCACTTTTGAACGGATATTCGGAAGCTGTTGAATAGCCATCTTCTGTAGTTTGTGCAAGTCTGCGGCTTTACCGACATAATCATAGTCGCAATAGTCTTTGACACAATCATAATATTCAGGTTCTTTATAAAACGTTTTTCCTTCCTTTGGCATAGTCTGCATAAAGTATTTTAAGTACGGGGTCAGTTTGATCCGCGAATCGGTTGCCACAAATGCGGGGGCGCAGAGAAAGATTTTTTCAGGCTGAAATTTTGCCGCAAGAAGCGCAGTCAGCACGCCCCCCATCGAAAGACCGCCGACATATACCGTTTGATATGCTTCAGATAAATCGAGGTACTCGTCATATACACGCCGCAGCCAATCCTTCCATGAACTTGCGATAAAGTCCTCTTTGTTTGTTCCATGACCCGGCAGGCGAGGGATCGACACAGTGTAGCCCGCCTTATGCAGTTGCGTGCCAAGCCATAGCATTTCCCGCGGAGAGCCTGTGTATCCGTGTATCAACAAAATAGCTTTATCTCCACCCTGAAAAAAGTGCGGTTTGGTGAATCGATTTATTTTTGCCGGATTATTGTCGTAAAACATCTGAAGCTCCTATTATTTATTCGTACGGAGGGTTTAATACCCCGGCGCTTGCGTCGGAGTTGTTGATTTCTTTATAAAACAATAAACCGTTCTCAACCTTTTGTAAATATACAATGTACCTATTACAGAACAAGCCGACAGGCTTGCTGTTTTTAGAGAGCCACAGATGTATCGTTTTGACGAATGCTCTGCGCCGGTGTTGCTGATTTAAAATTTTGCACAGCAAGGAAAACAAACGCATCAGTCATCTTTTAATCTATTAAGGATTATTTTCCGATACTTATACTGAGGCTTACTGTTATGAACATAAAACTGAAAATCGGAATTCTATCGGGCATACTGATATTGATAGCGCTTATCGCAGCAGGAACTTTTATGCAAATTTCTAAACCGGCTGATACGCTTGAGCATCAAATTGTACAGCTTGCAGGGTATGAGCGTAATATGCTCTATGTGCGCGGTACTGTATATCGTTACGGCGCTGCCGGTGTGCACATTCCTTCTTCTGTCATCGGCGCTTTAAGTCAGTACGAACCTACGCTAGCTGCCGTGGAATATGCTGCGAAAAAATACATGGAAAAGGATACCGCATTGCGGAACAGTCTTTCGGGATATGTTACTTCTGCCCGTTCAATAACTGCGGAATTTATCGCGTTGATTAATGATTATAATCAACTGGGGGCGGCAAAGATAAAGCCGTTCGATGAAAAAAAGCTGGAAAAAATTGAAAAATTGATTGGCACACATATCAATGATTTTGATGCGGTATCGGGGGCATTAGAGAGCGCTGCCGTCCGGCATCGAAAACAAGCGTCTGTCCTTTCGGGAATATTGATTTCGGTAACATGGCTGTTAGGTCTTTTTATTACGTGGGCGTTGGTACAAACCGTTTATACCATCTTACTTGCCCGCAATGGGAAAAAGCGGATTGTGCTGAAAGCAGGACCGAAAATCGGTGTTTCGGAGCAAAGATTGCCGACCGGTTCGGCTGGGCTACAGAATAGGTCGGATGGTAAAGGCTTATATGCCCGTGAAGCAAATATAGATTTAATTGATAAGAAAGACGCTTTGAAAACCTACGGGACGTCTGATGGCGTATCGCAGCGACGGCTTGCTTCCGGTGTATCATCTTTACAGTCGGAGCAATCGGAACAGTCAGCGCGAGTGGGACAACCGCAATCGGCAGACATGCCATTCGACCACCGTGCAGCGGGATCCGCACAATCGGAAGTACCGTCAGCATTGTGGGGAGCGCAGCATCGCACCGATGCGGACAGCCGTGGTGTCAACACTCAGCAGGATACGCAGCATATCGCTTTTAACAAAAAACACGCAGCTCTTGTCGAGCGCAATACTCAGCTGGAACAAAGCCTTGCCGATCTTCAACGAAACTATGATTTACTGGAAAAGAAGCATAGCGATATGCAAGTAACGTATAAAACGATTCAGGAGACAGCAGAGAAAGAGCGTGCTGGATATCACAATTCGGCAGCGCAGATGCAAGAGGTTCTTTCCTCGGTACAGCAAACCGCCGAAACCCATCGTTCTGATTCCCAAACGGCAAAAAAATTAGTGGAAACATTTAAAACCGGTCATCAGCTGTTCAGAACAACCCATGAGCATTTGCAGT
>CAUVHB010000151.1:0-4632 GCA_963551335.1 uncultured Treponema sp. | reverse complement strand
TACCGGCTGCAGCACGGTAAACGAGTTAATACCGCGGCCGATTGCAGCGCTTACCTCTGCTACATACGGCAAGATAAGAAGCCCCAATGCCCCCAGCCCGCCTGCGACAATAATCGGCTGCACAATAATCGTAAGCGAGCCGAGCTTGTTGCCCAACCACAGCGTAATAAGAGCTGCCAGCGCGACGATAATCATCACATTGATTAAGTCGCCGATACCGACAAGTTTAACCATACCGTCTACATGGCGCACTGCCCCAGAGGCGATAAAACCAGCAAGACCAATCATACAAGCCTTAATCGGCACGAAACCGAGCTGTATGCCGACAATAAAGCCGATCACCGCAGACACCAAATATTGCACATCCGCAACAGACTGGTATAGCATACCGAATATGGCGCCGTACGGCGTAAGCGCCTTAAATATCTGCCCTACAACAGCGTTCGCAATAAGGGCAACAACAATTCCTGCAGCCATGCCATTTAAAAGCGTATTAATAAAAAATTTAACTGTAATTTTCTTTGTTTGTTCAGCCATAATGTTCTCTATCTTATATCCTTATACTATCAAATACGGGAGTGTCCCCAAATGATACTCCCATTTTCCCTTTATAAACCGAATAATTTCTCCTTGCCGTGTACAAAGATGGTAATCAGATCGCAATAGGGGGTTGGAATATGCAGTTCTTTACCCTTACGGGAAATGTAACCATTTAAGAAATCAATTTCGGTTAACCGGTGATTTTTGATTAGATCCTGGTACATCGAAGGATAGTGCTTTGCCCCGACAAAGTCTGGTTGCGTAAATCCGTAAACGTAGTCAGTTACGGAGTCGACATCCAATATAACCCCTTGCGTTTTTGCTATTGCGGCAAACTCAGAGATAATACAGCGCATCATATCTTTACACCCTACGATACCGCCAAGCTCCAGCATATTGCATTCCATAATTGTGCAGGTGCTGTTCATTGCTCCATTGAGTGCAGCTTTCCGCCAAATAGACCACAGAATATTGTCAGAATAGACTGCAGGCATTGTTGCTTTATTGAGCGCTTCTACAATGACCTCCGCGCCGGCTTTACCCTCCGGTACGATATTCTGAATTTCTGTTTTCCCATGACTTGACAACACGGCGCTTCCCGGCCCCTTCATACCGGCAGTTACTACGGTAACACCCATAAAAATATTTTTAGGAGCGATAAACTTTTTCAGTGTTTCAGTATGACCGAGTCCATTCAAAAGGCAGAGGATTTTTGTATCATCCCGCAGGATATGTTTAATACTGCTCAGCATACGTTCCAACTGCATTGATTTTGTAAACACGATAACAAAATCGGCAGTACCCTTAAACTCTTCCGGCTTATAAACATCGATCTTTGTCGATAGTTCCGCAGTACCGTCTTGCAAGTGCAAACCGTTCTTCCTAATTGCATCGATATTATCTTGCCAACCGTCCAGCAGTGTTACATCATTACCGCTTTTTTGCAGCATAAAACCAAAGCTACAGCCCATAGCGCCTGAGCCTGCAATAACAACCTTCATAAAAACTCCTCTATTAGAATAGATATGTACAATAGATAGTATATTGGGAACCTCTAAAAACTTCGGTTTTTAGAGGTTTACCTTGATTTTAATTTGCGACGTTTTTAATAAGTCATTTATATTTATAGACTTATTAAAAACTCGACGGGCACCTCTAAAAATCTAACCGAGTTTTTAGAGGTGCCCTATTATCTATAAAAATAAGATTATAAAACTTGTAGAGAACAGCACTATTCTAATAGCCGGTATTTTATCGCTTTTTATATACAATGTCTATAAATGGAGATGCCGGTATCACGGAATTCGTCAACATGCTTGAAATAAGCGGTTGTATTGTTAGCTCCGATGCCTTGACCTGCCGCAGTGAGAGTTCAAAGGCGATTATTGCGGCAAAAGCTGAGCAGAAATGTCCACGGCCGGACATTTCTGAACGATGGCATCCTGAGGCGGTAGAGGACGGCAAGTATTAAACCTCCGCACGAAGCGTTCACGTAGCTTTTTTCTTACCATAAGCGTATAGTGTCTTGGTGAACAAAAGCAACAATCTTATTCTAACGATATTGATACATCTGTTAACGTTTATTGCAGGTTTTTTAAACGGCGTCTTTTTTATTACCGCCGGTACCGCGGTTAGCCATCACACTGGTACGATTACCCGCATAGCTCTGGCCCTTTCTACCGGAGCTTTGGCGGAAGTTGCCGCCTGTTTCGTGCTTATCCTTTCGTTTTATAGCGGGGCGTGTATTTCAGGTATGCTTTTTTATAGGAGTGATTGCACATTTTCAAAACGCTACGGTTTTCTGTTATTGATTTTTTCGATGCTCTTTTTTGTGCTTGCCGTTATCAAACTTCCGTTGCGTATTGTGCTTACCGTAACCTGCGCGGTACTCGGCATACAAAACGGCATGTTTATTCCGTATAATGGAATCTTAATACGTACCACCCATTTTACTGGATATGTAACGGATGCAGGACTCGCATTGGGAAAGGTTCTCCGTGGAAAACGGCAGGAATGGCGACGCGGTGTCCACTATCTCTCCGGTATTGCATGGTTTGCTGTCGGGGCTGCCGCTGCCTCGTTGATGCCTCCTGCGTTGTTTTTTTATAGTATTGCCTTGCTCTATTTCGTTACTGCGATATTTTATTTTGCTTTTCTCTTCAAACGAGTTCCTCAGAATAGCCGCGGCGGGTAGGGATTTTTAGAAGAACCCGCAGGCGTTCATCCTACGGGTATCGCATTAGACGAAATGAACCGCTTGTAATCAAATATATTCTATGATAGTATAATCTTAACAGGACCTCCCGCACCTCTCAACGATGTGACCCATGGGAGGACGTTTTTTATGACTAAACAAGTAAAAAATCCTATAACCTTTGAGAAGCAAGTAGATTTGCTAAAATCGCGCGGATGTATTATCGATGATGATGTCTTCTGCCAAAAAAAGCTTCAACTGATAAATTATTACAGACTTTCAGCTTATTTCCTTCCGTTTAAGAATAAAGACAGTTCATATAAAAAAGAAACATCTTTTAGGCGAGTATATCGAATATATCAATTTGATAGCGAACTACGGAGTATTTTGTTATCGGCGCTTGAAGAAATCGAAATTTTTTTACGATGTAATTTTGCGTATTTTCATGCTCATAAATACGGTTCTCTGGGATATCTTAATTCAAATACTTTTTCTGCAAAACATAATAGCAGTAAGTTTACAGATATGGTTAATCGCGAAATTGAAAATAATAAAAAAGTCTTGTTTGTAAAACATCACATTGAAGAATACGGAGGGCAATTTCCTCTGTGGGTAATAACAGAACTCTTTACATTCGGGATGCTTTCATATTTTTATGCAGACTTAGTAACGATCGATCAAAAAGAACTGTCAAAGAAACTGTATAACAATATACCCAAAAATATTATCAGCTATTTACGGTGCTGTACCGATTTACGGAATATTTGCGCTCATTATGGTCGGCTCTATTACAGAATTTTTCCGGCAATTCCTGCGTCTGTTGGTGTGGAGAAAAATGCAGAGCGGCGACTATGGGGGCAACTGCAAGCAGTGAAATTATTATTTCCGGATAAGGAAAAATGGAACACCATAATCATTCCTAAACTGCAAGCCCTTTTACAGGCTTATGCACAAGACATTGATTTACAACATATTGCATTTCCTCCTAATTGGGATACCCATTTAAAGTGGTGTATGGGATTGGCGTAATCGACATCCTTTTCTCTTCAAACGAGTTCCTCAGAATAGCCGCGGCGGGTAGGGATTTTTAGAAGAACCCGCAGGCGTTCATCCTACGGGTATCGCTTCTATGGCTAATACGCCATTCCTTCTACCGCTAACGAGTCCATCCACAGCATTTTGACTACCGTAATGGTAAGTGAGCCGTTTTCGGTTTGAGTTCCCTTGCGTACATAGACGGTAATGCCGTCTGCATTAAAGGTGTCGTAGTTATCCAGCGAATCAGGCGAACCGGCAAACACGGCCGGTTGTGGCACTACGCCGCCTCACGTGCGGCAGCCGCCTAAATAGGTATACACGCTGGTTTCATTGTGTTTTGCAAGAAAAGCCTTTGCTTTTTCGTCAACCGTAACTGTCATAGTTCCTCCTTTCAGGCTGTCCGCCCATTTCAGCGTTTGGATAGTAAACCTGTTCGGAAACAGACCTTTCTGAACAGGTTGCCTTGAAATGCGATGTTCTCAATCGTGCTATTTGCGCGATTGCGAACTCATCGACCTATTCGAAAACGAAAGTTATCGAATAGGTCGAGTCTTTTACTCTGAAAATAATAGGATTCATTCCTATTTTCTAGTATCAATATAAAGAAATTTTATATTTTCGTCAAATCTATTAAAAAAATATCGCGTTATTTACTTGACAGGCTGCAAGAAAAAAAGGACTATATCACCTATGACTTATCGTAACTATTTATCCAATATCTTCTTTGTGTGTATTGCCATGATACTGGCGCCGCTTTATGCTGAAACGCAAATGTCTCCCGCTGCAACAAAAAAGACCGCAGCGCATCCGGGAGCTGTTTTGTTTGGAGATGTTGCGCAAAGTTCGCCTTTTTCCGAGCA
>CAUVHB010000150.1:0-4658 GCA_963551335.1 uncultured Treponema sp. | reverse complement strand
CAGGGGAACACAGCAGAGGAGAATGAGCGCCGCTTTGAAGCTGACTGGCGCCAGTACCGCAAAAAGGGTGAGCGGCGCCAGCAGGCTGTAGAAAAACTGCGGCAGGTATCTCCCAAAGTATACTTCAAGCTGTTCGACGCCCTCAGCGGCAAGCTGTACCACTTCTGACGTAGCGATGCTGTCCCGATAGGATGCGCCCAGTTTTAGCAGTTTTGCGTAGAGGGCGTCTCGCAAGGTGGTTTTGACATCTTTGCCGGCAAGAAAGGCAGCGCGGGTTGCATAGCTTGTTGCAATCGCCCGCACTACGAGCGCCGCGATAAAAACAGCGCCTGCCGTTATCATCTCCTGTGAGGAAATCGTACCCCTAAGCAGCGCTTCCAAAAGGCGCCCGATAAAAAACACTGCGGCAATCTGCGACACAAGGGCAATCCACTGCCATAAAACGGTTAAATAGACAAAGCGCTTTGAATGCGCCAAAAAGGTAATCAATCTTTTCTTTATCATAGCGGCATCCTTATTAAAAAACAATTAAACTTTGGTATAATCCGCTGAGAGTGCGTCCGCTTCGAGGTCAATCCCGCGCAGGGCGGTAATCCGTACCCGAACCAGACTGCCGGCAGTTATCGGCTGTCCTTCGGTGTCTTTTTGCGCTTGAGAAAAGTTGACAACTACAGCGCCGTCTACTTCTGGGGCTTGGAACCATGCCCGACCGAGCGCAATACAGCATTGTGCGTTTTCTTCTTCATTGTTTTGCTCTTGAGGAATAATCTCTTCGATAAGGACATCCGTTTCCAATCCGCAAAAAGCGGCGAGTTTTTGCTCGGTAATCTTTAATTGCAGTTCGTTCAGGGCTGTCTTGCGCTGCTCGGCAATTTTTGCCGGTATCTGCTTTTTCATATTGGCCGCCTTAGTTCCTTCTTCCTGCGAATAGGCGAATGCTCCTGACCATAAGCTCTGTGCTGCCTGTAAAAAGGCTGCCGTCCGTTCAAAATCTTCCTGTGTTTCTCCCGGAAAGCCTGTTAAAAAGGTGGTACGGATAACCGCTTCCCCATAGGGGCTTTTCGCTGCGCGAAAAGCTGCGCGGATGTTTTCTATCAAATTCAGATAGGTTTCGGCAGATCCGCAACGGTTCATCGCACGGATAATCGGATCGGAACCTGACTGAAAGGGGATGTCAAAATAGGGTAGAAAGCGGGTATCGGCAGTCATAATCGGCAAAATATCCGGTGGAAAATGATCGGGGTGGATGTAGAGTAGCCGGACGCTGAATTTTCCTTCAATACCGGAAATCGCTTGTAAGAGTTGTGCCAATCCCGAAAGCCCTTGTTTGTTATGAGTCGGCAATGCGGGTAGTCCCTTGTTAAATCGGCTGCTAAGCTTGTCGAGAGGTGGCGAAGCTTCATACACTGCAAGGTCTTGCCCAATGAGGTTGAATTCTTTATATCCTTGCCGTACAAAATTCCGTATTTCGCTGACAATACTGTTAATCGGGCGACTCCTCACCGAGCCGCGTATCAGCGGTATCGCACAAAATGAGCAGTAATTATCGCAACCTTCGGTAATCTTGATAAAGGCGGAACGGGGAAAGTTGAGTAGTTCGGGGCGCGCACCGCAGCATACGCCTTCCTGCGCCGGTTTAAGAAACGGACGGCTATGTTCAATGTTTTGTAACGCGGAAAGATACTCGACAGGAGTAGTTTCGGCAATAGTCTTTTTTTTACCGTCGGCTACCGGCGCACGCACCTTTGTCGACGATGGGTGTTCGGGCTGAAGTTTTTGCTGAGCCGGAAACAGCCGGTCTATGAGAATGGGAAGTTGAGACAAATCTCCGTTACCGAAAAACGCATCAGCTTCTTCAAAGTCGGTTTGAAAAATATCGCCATATCGTTCTGCCAAGCAACCTGCCAACAAAATTTTTGCCTGAGGGTAGGCTGTCCGGGCGGTGATAACGGCTTCAATCGATTCCCGCTTTGCAGGTTCGATAAAGCCGCACGAATTGACAATGATGAGATCGGCTTTTTCCGGTTCGGCGGTTTTCTGCCAACCATTATCGGTTAAGATGCCAATAAGTAACTCTCCGTCTACTTGATTTTTAGCGCATCCATGCTGATCAAGAAAAAAACGCTTAGTCAACTTCCATTACCACAAATTTAAAGCGTCCGGATTCATCATCTTTGATCCATTTTAAATCCTTAACGATGACTTCACCCGGGCGGCTGACTTCTATATCGATGGTTTTTCCGCCCGCAATGATCTGCATTTTTACGGCGTTTCCATTTGATGCCCATATACGGATACCGTTATTTGCTTGCACCGTCAGCTGTTCCGATTTTTGATAGTACCGCTCGTCGCGGTTGGTTTTGTCCTGTTCGTAGCGGAAAAGACAATAGCTTCTGAAAGTTGCATTTAAGGTTACCGGATATGCCGAACCGGCATCGAACAGAACCTTATATTTTGCAGATTCGGGCTGCGATCCTTGATCGGGAATTTTTATTGTTGATGCTTCTGCGGAAGCCGGTTCCGAAAACCCTGCGGTGAGTATTTCCACCAATGCACCCTTCGATTCATCGGACGTATCGATATCTTCGACGGAAATTTTCACATCGGCGGTAACATCGCCATTCAGATCAAGTACAAGACTTTGACCTAATGCAATGATTTGTGTTCCAATATCCGTTGCCAGATACAGTTCGGGAGCCGTTTTTTCAACTTTTATTTGATAATCTTTTCCATTGATGGGAACTGTAATCGTATCGCCCTGAAAGAGCCTTTTTTCAAAGACTTCTTTAGAAAGCGTATAGGAAGCTTTCTCCTTCTTCTCGATAATTTCCGTTTGGTTGACTGGTTGTACCGGTTTATTTTTTATCGCCGTACCGATTTTTGCAATCACTGTCCTGCCGGCGAAAAAGACTGCTATTAAAAGAAGCAATACTCCCAGCCCGATAAATACGCTGCGAGGCACGGTAAACGATTTTTGAGGGATAAGCGTTTCCGGCGGAACTGCCGTTTCTTGTATTTTCGCCTGTTTATACAATGCAACACATTCATTAGGATTTAAGCCTAAATATTCCGCATAATTGCGTAAAAATCCGATAACGTACGGCTCTCCGGGAAAGACCTCATACATACCGGTTTCAAGCGCCTCTAAATAGCGGCGGGCAATATTTGTTTCCCGCGAAGCCTGTTCAAGCCCTATCTGTTTTTCATTCCGTGCTTTTTCTAATACATTGCCTATATCTTGCATCTATTCCTTCCTGTATTGGTCCGGGTAATCGGTCTATTATTCTTCAAATAGAAAATTGTTCATCATATCCGCATTCGGCGGTATATCGTATAAAAAGCGGGAGTCCGGAATTCCCGTATTCAAGCGATAGTATGAAAAATCGAATGTGATCTTGCTGCCCGAAATAGGCCATGCTTCAATTCGTCTGATGAGCTTGGTTCCAGGCGAAACAAGCAGCCTAATATTCCTAAAAGTTTCCGACGCCGACCGTCTGTTGAGAGCAAGTATTACGACTTGCTCCGAAGAACCTTCTTCCAACGGCTGAGGCGTAGCTCCCGTTTCATACGCAATGGTGTATGAGCGTTTTAACAGCGATAAACCTTGAGGAGTGGCAAGGTTAGCAGTGCCTGCAGAGGAGTCTTTTTCTATTGTTTGGTTTAACACCATACGATAGGAGGGAACATAAATGGTCAATGTGTCTCCGGTGAAAAGAATGACCTGCTCTTTCGGTTTGGTGAAGTCAATGCGCAGTCGATTTGGGCGCTTAAAGTAGACGGTCGCCTCCATTGTTTGAACCTTTGAGCCGGAGCCGGTTGAAACGGTGAGATTGGCTGCGTAATCGGAGAGCGCGCCGTATTGCTCGGACATTTCGGCAAAAAATACGCTCGCGGTTGTGATGGATTGACAAAATGCTGTTATATAAAAGCCGAATATAACGGCAACAAAAATGATTATTTTTTTCATTCAATTAGTAAAGCAGAAATAGGCAAGAAAGTCAATATTTATAAAATTTCTCTGGAATCTTACTTGCCGTGTTATGAAATAAGTTGTTTTATTATAATGATTTATTCGTTTTTGTTGTTTAATGCCCGCTGTTTTCGGCAAGGATCTGCGAACGTCGCATCCCGATATTTTTACCGGATGCGGCACACTGCTACCCGATGCTTGTGCGACTGGGGAAATGCGTTTTCGGAGTGCGGCAGCATTGAACGATTTGATAAAAAGCGGTATTATTGGCCGTGAACACTTTAACGGATTTCAGTGTATCTTGAGTGCCGCCGCGGTGAGCAAAAAAGCCTTGTATACCGATTGTAAGCTCAATCTGCAAATTAACTGGGATATCCCAACTGAGATATCCTATTGTCAAGGTAATAGGTAGTATCATGGACGATATTGTAAATATATATACGCAAGCATTTCAGCTACTTGATCCAAAAATGCTGTATAATGGATTGTTCTTATTTTTGGTGAAACATACAGGAAGTGTGAAGCGTATATTTGAAAAATATAAAAATATTGAATACAGCGCTCTCTATTATACGTTTAAATCAAAATATCATGTTCTTCATAAAATATTCCGCACGGACATATTTATGTATATCCGTATAAAAAATATCAATCAATTAGAGGATGTGTTGAAAGATTGTAGGGTAAA
>CAUVHB010000149.1:0-4676 GCA_963551335.1 uncultured Treponema sp. | reverse complement strand
TCCAGAACGCAATGGAAAACAGAATGAAAGAGTACACTTTGGAAGATTTGCGTAGTGGAATGAAAGAGATTTTGGCAAAGGAAAAATCATAATGAAAAGAGAGAAAGAACAAACTATGACAATCAACGACCCCGACGCAAGCGTCGGGGGATTAAACCCTCCGCACGAATAAACGACATTGCTGATTATCTTGACGGCGTTGGCTTACAGTATCTTGCGACAATCGGGCTTGGCGGAAGGTCAAAGGTTCGCCCTGTTCAGTATATGGTTGTTAATGACAAATTGCCCGCTGGATAAAACCATTTTTGTGATACAAGCGAATGTAAAAATAGCATAACGTTGCGGCAGAGATTACTACCGGATCGATAAAAACAGCCCTCGTTTTAGCTTACTCCCCCTACCACACCAGCCAGCTGCTCAGCGGTACCGGTCGGGCGACAGGTTCCTGTGCAGCCGCTGTCCCGCCACAAATTGCAGAGCGTCATGCCCGGTCCTATTTCCAACAGCGCCGCTGCATTGGCCAGTGCAGCGATTTCTCGTTCTTCCTCAAGCCAGCGCACAGGATGCGTTAGGTGCAATACGGCGTTTTTTTTCGCTTCTTCGCCGGTTAAAAGCCGCTTTCCGGTAACATTTGAAAAAATCGGAAGAGCAGGATCACTGAATGGAACATCCTGCAGTGCTGCGGAAAATTCTTCGGCGGCTCCGCGCATCAACGGCGAGTGGAAAGGACCTGCCACCGCAAGCCGGACAAAGCGTTTTGCCCCCGCTTCCTTGCAGAGTTTTTCCGCAGCATCAAGCCCTTCGGCAGTTCCCGACACAACCGTCTGCATCGGGCTATTCAAGTTCGCCGCAAAGACAATTCCCGTTACAGGATCGGCATAGGGTTTCAGCACTTCAACAATCCGCTCGGGGGCGAGTTTCAGTACCGCCGCCATACCGCACCCGCTGCCGGAAGCTTTACTCTGAGCATCGAGTTGTTCGCAGTATTTCTGCATGATTTTTCCGCGCAAAGCTACCAATTTTGTCATCGTTACAAGGTCTAAAACCTTTGCAGCGTACAATGCTGAAAATTCACCTAAACTGAATCCTGCGGCGGCGGTCGGCGTAATACTGTGTTCCTGCAAGACAGTGATAATCGCTGCCTGCATCGCGGTTATTGCAAGCTGGCTTCGGTCGCTGCGAGCTAGTTCTTCCGGTTCCGTATTCCACAAAAAAGAAACAATATCTTCTCCCGATACCCTGCTCATCTCATCGATGACGGCGCGGGCTGACGGGTATTCCTTACAAATATCTTCAGCCATTCCCTTAAACTGAGAACCCTGCCCCGAAAATAAAAAAACGTATTTCATGATTTTCCTTCTATAAATAAAGAGCGATCTCTAAGAACCGGTTCGTTTCAACAATACCTAAGGATTAAAACCGGATGATAGCACCGCCCCATGTCAGCCCTGCGCCGAAACCAGTAATCAGTATGGTCATACCTTCATGCAGTTTTCCCTGTTCTACCAGCTCGGTAAGAGTGATGGGGATGGAAGCTGCCGAGGTATTTCCGTAGTTTTCAAGATTACGCACAAATTTACTAAAGTCGATTTTAAGCCGTTTTGATGCAGCTTCCAATATTCGCTCATTCGCTTGATGGCATACGATTAAATCAAGATCATCAGCTGTCAAGTGTTCTTTCGCAAGGAGTGTCTTCACCGTTTCGGTAATATGGCTGACAGCAAAATCGTATACAGCCCTGCCGTTCATGTGTACACGGCGGTCGGGAGCAATATAGAGCTTATCTGCCCCTGTTCCGTCAGCGCCCAGTATAGTAGCGCCGAGTCCTAGACCGGAAGGTTCAAACGTGTTTTCAAGCAACGCAGCGCCAGCCCCGTCACCGAATAACACACAGGTGGAACGGTCAGTCCAATCCATAATACGGCTGAGTACTTCCGCCCCACACACAAGCGCAAACCGCCAATGGTGCCGTTCCATCATACTTGTCGCCGTATCCAGCGCGTAGATAAAGCCGGAGCACCCTGCCGTTATGTCAAAGCAGACCGAATGCACTGCTTGCAGTTTATTTTGAATGAGGCAGGCGTTTGACGGAGACCCCGGGAAATCGGGTGTTGCCGTGCCGCAAATAATAAGGTCGATTTTATCCGCCGTTACGGGCTCGGAAGTTTTACTGTTTTTCAGCGCTTCCATACATGCTTGATACGCCAGCGATGCGCTCGTTTCGTCTTCTCCGGCAATCCGGCGCGAACTGATTCCGGTGTGGCTCCGAATCCATTCATCCGATGTGCCGAGCTCCGGCGGAAAATCAGCATTCTTCATCTCTTTTAAAGGTAGCGCTTTACCCAATCCCTGAATAATAATAGCCATATTTTATCTCCAGTACTAAATTAAGAAAAACCCGAGAGCTGTATGTAACGCCGGTTGCGTTATGTCTTTTGATACAGTCTGTAATAGTCTAGTATATTTGTTAATTCATTGCTGTCAACCTTTCCCTGTTTGCCAATATACGGCATATCTGCGTTGTCGCTCCGCCGAACAAATGCTCGGCGTATTATTTCCGACAGGCGGCCGGAGGTTTTAGTAGCAACGTGTTTGCCACGCAAACTCGCCATTAAAAAGCGGACAGGGATGTACGCTTTTTAACAGTCTATTTGCAAAAAGCTAACGAAACGACTGTTTTTGACAGATATAGCTGCAATAATTCTGCGATTTTGATCTACCTGATGTGTTTACCCGTTTGTTGGGGATATTTTTGGGCTGCTGAAAGGGACTCCTCATGGAGTGAGCGAATACGAGAATCGCACTGACTAATCAACAACCCCGACGCAGAACATCGGGGTGTTGAACGCTCCGTATGAATCAGCACAAAGTCTAACCCACGGATATGCGGTTTTGAAATTCAGTTACTTTCTGATATAATTATTGACATCGTACGGCTTGCCCGCATTATAGTCACGCAGAACTGCTGCAACAGTACCGCTCAGTAATAATAAGCTGATAAGGTTCGGGATAACCATAATACCGTTAAAGAAGTCTACGAGTTCCCATACCAAGTCTATTTTCAACAAACTGCCTAAGAAGATAAATGCCACTACCAGTAATTTATACGGCACTAAGCCTTTTGAGCCGAACAGATACCGAATATTGGTTTCGCCGAAATAGTACCAACCTATAATGGTAGAAAATGCGAAAAAGAACAAGCAGATTGCGATAAAGAGGTAGCCGAAAGTGTGTCCAAACAAGTGTTGCGAAAACGCTTCTTGTACCAGCTGAATACCTTTCATTACCGGCTGTCCGTTTTCAAATCTGATAATTCCGGAGCTCAGAACCGTAAAAACAGTAATATTCAACACGACAAAGGTGTCGATAAATACCGCTACAATTCCCAACACGCCTTGTTCAACGGGGTTATCGACATTGGCAACTGCATGGGCGTGCGGTGTCGAACCCATACCGGCTTCATTGGAAAAAAGACCGCGGGCAATGCCGTAACGGGCAGCGCGTCCAATGCCGAATCCCAAAGCTCCTCCCCAAACGGATCGTGGGTTAAAGGCTCCTTTAAAAATCATCGCAAACATTGCCGGAATATTGGCTGCGTTCATTATTATCACAATAAGCCCGACAACAATATACACAATCGCCATAAGCGGAACGACTTTTTCGGTAACGGAAGCAATACGCTTTACCCCGCCCATAAAAATGATACCGGCAATAACCGCAAGACCGATACCGGTTACCCACGTCGGCAGAGAGAACGCATTCAAGAATGCATCGGAAATAGAGTTTGCTTGAACCATGTTTCCCATAAAACCGAGCGCGAGGATAATTGCAACTGAAAAGAACGCTGCAAGAAATTTTGAAAAGCCCGTGTTTCCTAAACCGCGGGAAATATAATACGCAGGACCTCCGACCGTCTGACCGGTCTCATCCTTTGTCTTATACACTTGAGCGATACAGGCTTCGGCAAAGTTTGTTGCCATACCGGCAAAGGCGGCGAGCCACATCCAAAAAATAGCCCCGGGACCTCCCATAATCAGGGCTGTCATTGCACCAACCAAGTTACCGGTACCAACCTGTGCAGCAATAGCGGTCGCAACAGCTTGGAAAGAACTCATTCCATGCTTACCTGCTTTTTCCCCTTTTAATGAAAAATTACCGAACAGCCGGTTCCAACCCATCCCGAATTTGGTGAGCTGCACACCGCGAAGCCGGAGTGTAAAGAATACACCGGTACCGCATAGCAAGGGAATAAGAAAGTACGGTCCCCATACAAAGCCGTTTATGCTCCCAAACACATTAGTTAGATTTTGTAAAAACGCTTCCATACGACTAGCACCTCCAATTAACAATCATGACGTATCGTATCATATATTATTGGCGCCTGCAAGTATATAATTATTTTTTTATCTATTTATAAATATTTTTAATAGAACTGAAAAACGGGTAATAAGTAAGGTTGTTTGTAAATGACTGCCCATCGGCATCTAAAAATTGACATATGCAATAAGATTGTAGCTGACAAAGAACACGGGTTCCAAAATGCCATTAAAGAGTGTATCAAAAACGATATTTTAAGAGAATATCTACAGCGAAAATCAGAAGAAGTTGAGACACTTAAATAATTTTGATGATTGAAGCGCTGAATTGATATTGACTGCCTCCTCTAAAAACCTTGT
>CAUVHB010000148.1:0-4691 GCA_963551335.1 uncultured Treponema sp. | reverse complement strand
ATAGCTCGCACGTGAATAAACTGATTGTGAAAGGCGCTCGCGAGCACAATCTAAAGAATATCGATGTGGAACTGCCCCGCGACAAGCTCATTGTAGTGTCAGGGCTTTCCGGTTCGGGGAAAAGCTCCCTTGCCTTTGATACCATCTTTGCCGAGGGGCAGCGGCGGTATGTGGAATCCCTTTCAGCGTATGCGCGGCAGTTCTTAGACCGCATGGATAAGCCCGATGTTGATTATATCGAGGGGTTATCGCCGGCTATTTCTATAGAACAAAAAACCACGCATCGCAATCCCCGTTCGACAGTCGGTACGGTAACGGAAATTTACGACTATTACCGGCTCTTATATGCCCGAACGGGGCATCCGCAGTGTCCGAAGTGCGGGAAAGAAATTCAGGAGCAAACCGTTGATCAGATTATCGATGCGATTATGAGCTGGGAAGAACATACCCGTGTTCAAATCCTCGCGCCCATTATCAAGGGCAAGAAGGGCGAGCACCAGAAGATTATCGAAGACGCCCAAAAGGCAGGCTTCCTCCGTGCGCGCATCGACGGACTGACCGTTAATTTGGAAGACGGCGTTAAGCTCGATAAGCAAAAAAAACACACGATAGAGATTATCGTGGATCGTATTCAGCTTTCCGCCGATGTCCGCAAACGACTTTCGGAGTCGGTAGAGACCGCGTTGGAAAGCTCCGGCGGAACTCTGATAGCGTTGCGGCAAAAGACGGCGAACGATCCGATAACAGAGGTGTTCTTTTCTCAAAAAAATGCGTGCCCTGATTGCGGTATTTCGATGCCGGATTTACAGCCGCGCCTTTTTTCCTTTAATAACCCTTACGGCGCCTGCCCTGAATGTACCGGACTGGGGCATAAGCAGCATTTCGACTTTAAGCTGATGGTGCCCGACACCTCGCTGTCCTTTAACGAAGGGGCGTTTTTGCCCTATAACCCCGATTCCGCATGGAACCGCGCCCGTTTTGAGGCGCTTGCCCAGCATTTCGGGTTTTCACTCGACACGCCCGTAAAAGATTTATCAAAAAAAGCTTTAAAGATTATTATGGATGGTTCCGGTCTTGAGCCGATTGAATTTGTGTATGAGCGGCAAGACGGGTCGGGTAAGTCAAAATACCGCCGTCCGTGGCTCGGCATTTACACCGATATGCAGCGACGATATAACGAAGCGTACTCCGCCGCGCAGCGGGAATCGTATGAAAAATACATGGCGGTTACAACGTGCGAGCACTGCGGCGGGAAGCGCTTAAAGCCGGAAGCCTTAGCTGTTACCGTCGGCGGTAAAAATATCTACGAGTTAAGCAGCCTTTCCGTCGGCGATTCGATTACGTTTTTTGAAAAGCTCAAGCTGAGTGCTACGGAAAAGACTATCGCGCATCAAATCCTTAAAGAGATAACTTCCCGCCTCCAGTTTATGAAAAACGTGGGGCTTGACTATATCACTCTTGAACGGAAGGCAGCGACGCTGTCCGGCGGAGAATCGCAGCGGATACGGCTTGCAACCCAAATCGGTTCCAGCTTAATCGGAGTGCTGTACATTTTGGACGAACCTTCCATTGGATTGCATCAGCGGGATAATCAGCGGCTGATCGACACGCTGCTGTACCTGCGAAACCTCGGCAATACGCTCATTGTGGTGGAACACGACGAGCAAACCCTCCGCGTTGCCGACTACATCGTAGACTTAGGTCCGGGTGCAGGGGTGCACGGCGGCGCCGTCGTAGCGGCGGGTACACCTGATGAGGTGATGCAGGTAAAGGAAAGTCTGACCGGTCAGTATCTTGCAGGGACGCTCTGCATGGATATTCCTGCCGAACGGCGGAAAGGGAACGGCTTCTTTTTAACCGTGCAAGGCGTAACCGAGCATAACTTACAGAATGTTTCCGTTTCCATCCCGCTTGGAGCCTTTACCTGCATCACCGGCGTTTCCGGTTCGGGAAAGTCTACGCTCCTTTCGGATGTGTTGTACCCCGCCGTGTCAAACGCGCTGATGCGCAGCGGTCTGCCGGAGGGCGCGTACAAAAAGATAAAGGGGCTTGAGCATATCGATAAGGTTATCAATATCGACCAAAGCCCGATCGGCAGAACGCCCCGCTCAAATCCTGCGACCTATGTAGAGGTGTTTACTGCGATTCGCGATTTATTTGCTAACCTGCCGGAAGCGAAGGCGCGGGGCTATAAGCCGGGGCGCTTTTCGTTTAACGTGCGGGGCGGTCGCTGCGAGCATTGTCAGGGAGACGGCGCTATCGCAATAGAGATGAACTTTTTACCCGACGTGTATATCACCTGCGATGTTTGCGGCGGGAAGCGCTTCAATAGAGAAACGCTCGATATCCGGTACAAGGGAAAGAGTATTTCCGACGTTTTGGAGATGACCATCGAAGAAGCCGCCGAGTTCTTTGCCCCCGTACCACAAATTGCCCGCAAAATGCAGACCCTCCTTTCGGTAGGGCTCGGCTATATCCGCCTCGGACAGTCCGCGCTGACCTTGTCGGGCGGCGAAGCGCAGCGGGTAAAACTAGCGCATGAACTTTCCAAGCGTTCGACAGGTAAAACGCTCTATATTTTAGATGAGCCGACAACAGGACTGCATTTTGCGGATGTCAAACAGTTAATGGAGGTTATTCAGCGGCTGGTGGATCAAGGAAACACCGCCCTGATGATTGAGCACAACCTCGACGTCATCCTTCAAGCTGATCATATTATCGACCTTGGCCCGGAGGGAGGCTCCCGCGGCGGCACCATCATTGCCGAAGGAACGCCGGAAGAAGTTGCCAAAGTGAAAAATTCCTACACGGGCTTTTATATTAAAGAGATGCTTGAGCGGCATCGGCTCAGAAGCTCATAGCGTATCCTCAGAGTGTATTCAGAGCGTATTCAGAGCGTAATAGATACCATGTCATGAAAAAGTCGCTTGTTTTCGTTTTTTGCTTTTTTTTATTGATTTTCTCTTCTTCGTATGCGCAGGAAAATAAGGAACCCAAGGTTATTACGATCAATTCCGTGCGTGTGATGGAGATATTCAAAAAAGAGAACAATGCCAAATACGGGAAAAAAGCGGAGCAAGAGCAACAAGCGGCGCAGTCCGCCACCGAAAAAGCTGCCGGTAAGCCGGACACAGAATCCTCTGCCGCCAACAAACTTTCCACGGCTGAAAAAACAACTACCGACACGACAGATGCGGAACAGTCCGCCACTGGTGAACCTGCCGGTAAGCCAGACACGGAACCATCTGCCGCTGAAAAACGGCAGGCAGCCGAAAATACAGAAGCGCCGGCAGGACAAACCAACGCCGCGGAAAAACCGTCCGGGGAGCCGGCAGCGGTAACAACCGAAGAGGCGCAAAAGGCTGTTGAAGGGAAAAAAGATGACATCATCGTGTTTACCGGCGGGGTTTCTCTTTCGGTAAAAGACGGTTCTGAGGTTTCTACGATTGAAGCGGATAAATTGGTGTATAACCGCTCGGAAAACACGATTGAGGCAGAAGGAAATGTCCGGTATAGCAGAAAGACGAGCAGTTCTGACGGAGCGGAAGAGTTCACCGGTTCATTGCTACTGTTCAATATTGATGATATGGAAGGCATATTCCTCGACGGTACAATTAAGCAAGCGCCTCGAAAACAGGGACAAAACCCTTTTACGATTAAATCGGCAACGGTCGGTCGCGATTCGAGCGGTACAACAGGATTCAAAGACGCGGTACTCAGTACCAATCCCGATCCAGACGAAGAACCGCTCTGGTCTATCCGTGCAAGCCGGATTTGGCTCTTACCGGGTAACGAGCTTGCGTTTGCAAACGGTTATTTTTCCATTGGAATTGTACCGATATTATATCTGCCGTTTTTTTATCATCCTGCCGATGAAATGCTGGTTCATCCGGTATTCGGCTTTCGCAGCCGTGAGGGTTATTTTCTTCAAACAACGACGTATCTTCTCGGTCGTAAACCGCTTGACAGCGATTCTAAAAAATCAGGTTCATTCTCTAATTTTATGAAAAGCGATCGGCTCAAAAAGCAAGAACGAATTGGTTTATTTTTTAAGAACCTTGATGAAGATGCAACCGATATCAGTTCTGCCTATATCAAACTCATTGCCGACACCTATTCACAGCTGGGCGGGGTAGTCGGTATAGACGGAAAGGTTATCCCTAAAAACACGCCGATTAGTCAGCTTGATTTTTCACTTTTTTTCGGAATGTCTCGGACGCTCTTCCCTCTGAATAGAATCGGTATTGGAGGCATTACACATACGACCTATTATACGAATGGAAAACGGTACTACAATAAAAGCTTTTTTTTGGGAATACCGCTCCCGTTTCGATACCGGGCTCATATCAATTTCGGTATTTCGCAGGCGCCGTTTCAACTTTCGATAAATGTTCCCTTGGTATCCGACCCTTACTTTAAGAAAGATTTTTTTGACCGCTCGGAGGATATGAATTGGTTTAACTATCTTTTGAATAAGTAAAAATTAGCAAAAGGATCCGATATCGGAATTGAAAGTTCCTATGCGTGGAAAATGGATGGCTCAATACGACCGTCATTCAGGCAGTTGAATCCGTGGATTACGTCGTTTAATCTTGATACGGCATCGCTAACTGTTAACTTCTCTTCAAAAGAAACCAACCCTGCGGCTGTCGGTGAAGAGGCGTATGCGCCTCAGCGTGTTTTCTTTTATC
>CAUVHB010000147.1:0-4707 GCA_963551335.1 uncultured Treponema sp. | reverse complement strand
TGCACATAAATTAATCCTCAACGTATCAGAACGGACAGGGATGTCCGTGGTTCCAAGCAGAAGCAAGTTTGCTCCTGCAAACTTGTAGCCCAAAAATGAACACGGATGTTCATTTTTGGGCGCGCCTCCGCTTTATTTTTGTTCGCGCCTTGTAATTTCAGAACGGACAGGGATGTCCGTTCGTGGGAGGCAATGTTCGTGGTTCCACACAGCAGCGATGTTTTTGCTGTGCAAAAACTCGCGTTCAAGAATTGACAAGGATGTCAATTCTTGAACAGCGGCAGGGCGGAGGCGGATATCCTTCTCCCCGATTAAATTCAACACTAGAGAGGCTTTGAAAGGTAACGGAAAAGCCTCTCTAAAATGAACAGCAGAGGGGAGAAGATTGGAGCCGTAGACCGTTTTTTGTATTGTGTGCAAGAAGCATACAATACAAAAAGCCGCCCTAAAATTCTAGATAAAAATATACTTTTAGCAAATAGACAAATATGCGTCGTGGAGGCGTTGCGCACTGGACTCAAGCGCTGACTGTTCGTCTTTGGGCAGTTCGCCTTCGATGATTTTTTCGACACCGTTTCTGCCGACAATGCAGGGAACGCTTAAGCAGGCGTCGCGCAAGCCGAACTCGCCGTTGAGATCCATCGACACGGAAAGGATGCTGCGTTCGTTTCGCAAGATTGCGCCGGCTATTCTGGTAAGCGCTAAGCCGACGGCGAAATAGGTTGAGCCTTTGTAGTCGATGATATGATAGGCGGAGTGGCGTACTTCGTCCAAGATTTTTTCTTTATCAAAGTGAATACCCGAGCTGCACGTTCCATTACCGCAGTATTCGTCGATACGCCGCCCTGCTATGGTGGTCATCGACCATGCGGCAAATTCGCTGTCCCCGTGCTCCCCGAGGATGTAGCCGTGTATATTACGGGCATCGACGCCGCATTCTTTGCTGAGCACGTAGCGGAAGCGGGCGGTATCCAAGACGGTACCAGAGCCGATAACTCTTCCGCGTTCCCATCCGCTTGCTTCGAGCGCTACTTTTGTAAGAATATCCACTGGATTACTGACGAGCAGCATAACGCCTTTGCAGCCGCTTGCTGCAATTTCTTTGGCGATGGTTTTAATGATGGCGGCATTGCGTTTAAGGAGATCTATTCTTGTTTCTCCCGGCTGCTGTTTGGCGCCGGCGGTTATTACGATAATATCGCTATCCGCATAATCGATTTGGCTGCCGGTGTGAATATCGACTTGCGGCAAAAACGGCAAACCGTGTACAAGATCCATCGCCTGCCCTTCCGCAAAGTTTTTGTTCATATCGGTGATTGCAATCTCATCGGCAAAACCGCTTTGAGCCAACGCATACGCAAAGGTAGCTCCGACAGAGCCCGCGCCGACGATTGTTACTTTTCGTTTCTTTTGATCCATAGAGTTACTCCCTATAAAATAATTAAGATACTGCTTGCGCCCCGAAGGGGTATAAGCGTTTCCATTCGTCAACTATTATACACTTTTGGAAAAACAAATTATAGGGAGCCTGAGTGTAATTATATCCGGAGGGGTAACCGGTAATGGCAACCGGTAATATCGATGCATAAGTTTTAAGGTAAAATATGTAAAAATAAACGCGAATATTTATAGAAACTATTAGGATATAATAAGCAAGTAATAATGATGCCGTTAACGATGAACGTATGTCTGAAGTAAAAAGTGTTTTCAAGGTGATAGCTTATCATTTTTTTTTGCGCTTTACTTTTAAAAGAAAATTCATTATGCTGTGCTTCGATATTCTAAAGTTGTGCAAAGCAAACATTTGTGTACGGCTTGAATATCCGAAATTTTCTTTTATTTTTTAGGAGGATGGGATTATGAAAAAATCCGTTTTCGTATTATCGCTTCTTTTTTTGACAAGTGTTCTTTCGTTTGCATCCGGCGCTGCCGAGACGACGGCTGCCAGCGCTGCAACTGATGTCAAAATTGACTTTAGAATGAACATTGCCAAGCAGGATTATGAGGCAAATTATTTTAATTGGACGTTGGGAAAGCAAGAGACGGTGCAAGATAAATTCGATGCTGTTTCAGGAGCCAGTTTGAAGGGCTCTACAAAAGAATTTAATGTTGTCCGCTATGCAGGCAATGCCGCAGATAAGAAAGCTGCGATTCCGGCAGCGTTGCGCAGTTTGTTTTTGCTCCCGCTTTCTGATTGGAAATTCGTCGAAGAATACGGGCTCCAAGTAACAAACACCGATGGTGCGCTTACGATACGTTTTGCCCGGAAAACAACCGCCTATGAATTGAAGACCGATAACGAAGGGAATTTTAACGTCCTGACCGGCGCTAAAATTGCAAAAGATATTACGGAAAAGACCGATACCGGTTATGTCATCAAGTCTGAATACCTCAAAGCCGGCGGGGAACCGGCAAAAATGTCCGATTTGGATTGGGATAAAGTGCCGTTGAAAGCCGACACCTTTGCCCCCGATGCGGCCTATCATTATGAAGGAACATTGAAATTTGCGTTAAAGGATAGCGTGTTAACAGTTAACGGCACATTAAACCGTAAATAAGTGATGGATGCCTAAATAATCGAACAAAATCAAACAAAAAAGCCTCTTCAAGCAATCGCTTGAGAGGCTTTTGGTCATTTCTAAAAACTCGGTTGGTTTATAGAGAGTTCTCTTGTTTTACTCCGATTTACTCCGAATAAAGACCGATAGCGTGTATCTTTTTGCGGCGGTACCGTACCAAGACTTTGGGATCGCGCTTACAGAGATCGGCTAAGTCGTGCAGGATTTGCGTACGTATTTTATCCGCCGCTTTTTGCGGGTCGGTATGGGCGCCGTCTAGTGGCTCTTCGATAACCCCGTTGATGAGTTTAAGACTGAGTACCTCGCGGCTCGTAATTTTCAGCATTGCAGCGGCATCCTTTGCGCGGCTTGAATCGCGCAACAGGATAGAGGCGCAGCCTTCCGGCGAGATAACCGAGAAAATCGCATTTTCCAGCATATACACCTTATCGCCGACGCCGATGCCAAGCGCGCCGCCTGAGCCGCCTTCCCCAATCACAAAGCAGATAACGGGTGTTTTAACACGGCTGAGTTCGCGTAAGTTAACCGCAATAGCTTCGGCAATGCCGCGCTCTTCAGAGCCAAGTCCCGGATAGGCGCCCTGTGTGTCAACAAAGGTGATGATGGGGCGGTGAAATTTTTCCGCCTGTTTAATGAGCCTGAGCGCTTTACGGTAGCCTTCGGGGTTTGCCATGCCGCCGTTTCGGTCAATCGTTTCCCGCAGGTTCCGCCCCTTTTGGTTGCCGATAACGGTTACCGGTATGCCCTTGATAAAAGCAATGCCACCTATGAGGGCAGGGTCATCACCGAAACAGCGGTCGCCGTGCAGCTCGATAAAGTAGTCAAAGATCATATCGATATAATCGAGGGCGCGCGGGCGGTCATTGTGCCGCGCGAGTTCGATTTTCCGCCATACTTGCGCAATGGCAGAACTCGCTTGCAGCTTTTCGGTTATTGCTTTGAGCTCAGTAGTAATGTCAAGTCCGTATTTATTTGCAATATCGCGCAAGCCGGTTAAAAGCTCACTCTGATCGCTCTGCGTTTCGTTTTCTCTACTCATATTATTTCCTTTCCTTGCCGAAGGGCGGATTCATGTGCGCGTCAATCATAATGGCAAAAAAGTGTTTTTGCTCGATGCGCGGCACAATACAGTCTACAAAGCCTTTTTTAAGCTGGAACTCGGCGCGCTGAAAGCCTTCCGGCAGTTGTTGATGAATCGTGCCTTCAATAACGCGCGGGCCTGCAAAGCCGATCAGCGCATTCGGCTCCGCCGCGATAATATCACCGAGCATCGCAAAACTTGCTGTTACGCCGCCAGTTGTAGGATCGCAGAGCATCAAAAAGAGGGGAACCCCCTTATCGTCAAGCTCCGCAGCCGCGCTGGAGGTTTTTGCCATCTGCATCAACGAGAAAAGCCCTTCCTGCATACGCGCGCCGCCCGATGTCGCGTAGATAATCACCGGAATCCGCTCCGCCGCGCCTTTTAGCATAAGCCGCGTGATCTTTTCTCCGACAACCGATCCCATCGAGCCGCCGAGGAAGTCGAATGACATAACGCCCAACAGCGCATCCCTGCCTTCAATCGTGCATTTGCCGGTAACGACTGCCTCATTCATCGAAGTTTTTGCTTCTGCGGCGGAAATTTTTTCTTCATAGCCCGCCATTTGAATGGGATTCATTGTCCGCAAGGTGGGATCAAGCTCTTCAAATGAGCCTTCATCGGCAAGATAGGCAATCCGGTCGGATACATCTATCCGCAGATGATAGCCGCAATGGGGGCATACCATTAAGTGCTTTAAAAGCGCTGCCCGCTCATATTCTGTTTTACAATGAGGACATTCTATCATGTTTCTTATTTTTCTCCCTCAAATAATTGTGCGTAGAGGCTGGTACCGAAAGTTCCCGATTGGAACTGCGCAGAGCGTAAGATTTTCTTTTGCTCTTCGATGTTTGTCTGAATACCGTCGATATGCAGCTCATCCAGTGCGCAGAGTAGTTTTTTAATAGCCTGAGTGCGATCTGCTCCGTGTACAATCAGCTTTGCGGTCATTGAATCGTAGAAAGGCACTACCTTGTAGCCCTGATAGAGGAATCCGTCAAACCGGACGCCGTTTCCACCGGGTACCCGCAAGTTTGTAATAAGCCCGGG
>CAUVHB010000146.1:0-4712 GCA_963551335.1 uncultured Treponema sp. | reverse complement strand
TCCAAAAACTGTTACGCAATCCGCTTTAGCGGATATGACAAATCATTTCCTTACAGGAAAAGCCGATAGGCTTTCAGTTTTTGGACAGCCCCTCTACAAACCTTTAGTTTTAAAGATACCCTCTTATATCCCAATGAAAAATCGATAGCAAAGATAGAACACCGGCGCTGCGAATAAAATAGAATCGACGCTATCGAGAACGCCGCCGCGCCCGAGTATGAGCGCTCCTGAATCTTTTACCTCTGCAGAGCGCTTAAAGATAGATTCAATCAGATCGCCGACAATGGCTGCAAAACCGGTACAAAATCCCGTTACTAAAGAACCGCTAAAACTTTTTCCAAAAGCCGCAGGGAACACCTTAAACGCAAGAAAGCCGACCGCAGTCGCTGCAACTGCCCCGCCGATAAAACCTGCAATGCTTTTATTCGGACTCGCCGGTACAAAACCGCGGTTTCCCTTCCCGAACAACATACCAAAAAGCCATGCGACTGAATCACAGGAAAAAACCATCAACAAAAATACTACGATAATAGTCGAAGCAGATGACCAGCGTGTCATGGCAGAAATAAATGTCGCTAAAACGCCCGGATAAAAAATGATAAAGGCGGCAAAACACATTCGCTGAATGCTTTTTTCAAAAGGCTTTGAAAAAGAATAGCAAGCTTCAACAAAGAAGATAAAATAGAGTGCGCCAATACCGATCACAACCATCCCAATGCGAGAAAAAAAACCGCACATAAAAAGATATGCGGCAACAGGGATAAGCATACCGGCAAATAAGACAACCGGAGTAGAATACACGGCAATTTTACGGGCAAACAGCGTACGGATTTCTATGATCGAAATTGCAGTAATAACAAATATCTCGAGATGCAACACCAAAAAATGATAGTGCGGCAAAAAATATACCGAACTGATGACAAGAGGCAAGCCGACGACAAACATTATTATCCGTTCAATAATCTTTTTCATAGGGTCCTTCCGAAACGCCGAGTGCGTTTACCGTACGCGTCTAATGCTACCATCAGATGATCGGGCGTAAAATCCGGCCACAAAACATCCGTACCATAAAATTCAGCATACGCGGTTTGCCATAATAAAAAATTGCTTAACCGCTTCTCTCCGCCGGTACGGATAACAAGGTCTACAGGCGGAATATCGGCAGTGTCGAGCAACTGCGCAAAGGTATCTTCCGTAAGCGTTTCAAGCTGCCGCGTGTCCAGTTTTTTTATCGCACGGATAATCTCATCCTTACCGCCATAGTTGATAGCAAGCTGCATGGACGTCCCCGTGTAGTGCGCTGTTTTTTTCGTTATATCGGCAATCTCTTTTTGAATGGCACGCGGCAGCGCCGCAGCGTTGCCGATATGCCTGACTTTAATATTATTGGCAGCATAAAAGGCGAGTTCCGCACGGAGGTGCTGTTGGATAAGCCCCATCAAAAAACCGACCTCTTCCTCCGTACGTTTCCAATTTTCCGTTGAAAATACATACAGAGTGATATAGGGTATGTGTAAATCGGCGGCAGCCTTGACAATCCGTTTTGCTGCCTCCAATCCTTCTCGATGTCCTTTTGTACGAGCTAATCCCCGCTGCTCGGCCCATCGTCCGTTACCGTCCATAATGACGGCAATATGCTGCACTGTCATTAACCTTCCATAATCTCTTTTTCTTTTTCCGCAAGGAGCTTATTGATATCGTTAATATGCGCGTCCGTTGCTTTTTGGAACTTGTCTTCGGCCGCCTTTAAGGCATCCTCGCTCAACACACCCTCTTTTTGCTGTTTTTTTGCCTCGTCGATGCCGTCACGGCGAATATTGCGGATTGCGACGCGGCATTGCTCGGCAAAGTTTTTCGCTTGTTTTGCGAGTTCTTTTCGGCGCTCCTCGGTCAGCGGCGGAATCGCAATGCGGATCAGTTTGCCGTCATTGGCAGGATTCAACGAAAGTTCCGATTTAAGAATGGCTTTTTCGATTTCTCCCAACAATGATTTATCCCACGGCTGAATAACCACTAAGCGGGCTTCCGGAATAGAAATGGTTGCAACCTGATTGAGCGGCGTCGGCTGCCCATAGCTGTCAACCCGTATTTTATCAAACAAAGAAGCCGACGCGCGACCTGTCCTCAGGGCGTTAAAATCGTCTTTTAACGCCGCAATCGACTTTTTCATTTTTTCTTCATAGACACTATGAATATCGCTCATATTCGTCCTCTATTGACCAAGCTGCCACAGCACGAGCTTTGAAAGGCTGATATTCGCACCGAGCTGCTTGCCAACTTCTTTCATCTTTGCCGCTACGGAAAGTTTGTCGTCTTTCACAAAGGCTTGTTCAAGGAAGCAGATTTCGGCTAAATGCTTGCTCAACTTTCCTTTTACAATGCCTTCTTTTACATTATCAGGCTTTTGCAATTCGGCAACCTGCCCGCGGAATACTTCAAGCTGTTCGTCGATATATGCCGCATCAACATCCTCTTTCTTTACATAGAGCGGGGTAAATGCCGCTGCGTGAAGACAGCAGTCGTACGCAAATTCCTGAAATGCTTTATCGGCAAGCGCATCGGGCTTGTCGGATTTTAACACAACGATAACACCGGTCTTTTTGTCGGAGTGAACGTAATGCGCAATGTATTCATCGCTGCCGGCTTGTACGGCAGTTAAGCGCCGTAAGCCCATGTTCTCGCGCACACGCGTTGCAAGATCGAGTACCATATCGCTCAATTCTTTTTGAACATCGGTATAACCTTTTGCAAGGGCAGTTTCTGCAATCTTATCGCCGACTGCGATAAAATCAGCATTCTTTGCGACAAAGTCGGTTTCGCAGGTTAATTCCGCCATTACCGCTTTCGCATTGGCGGTTTTTACAACGATGATACCTTCGCTCGTTGCGCGGCTTGCCCGCTTTTCAACAGCCGCGAGCCCTTTTTCTTTTAAGAATTTTTCGGCTTCTTTTGCATCGCCGTTGCATTCCTGCAGGGCTTTTTTACATTCCATCATACCGGCGCCGGTTTTTTCGCGCAGCGCTTTTACATCAGATGCTTTTATTTCCATAATACATTTCTCCTTAAATCTTTGTGCGTGGTACGATACCACCGAACATATACGCCCCTTTCAGCGGCAGCTTACCATTCCTAGCGATCGCCGTACAGCTCATCTTCATCGATTAAAGAGCTGCTCCCTTCATCCGCATCCTCTTCATACTCGTTCTTTTCCGAAGGAGTATAGTTAGAATAATCGGTAATCTCTTCATCTTCACGATCTTGATACGGATCGATATTGGAATCGCTGAATCCTTCATCACCATCTTGAAGATTTTCAATAATCTTTAAGCCGCTTTCGTTATCGGCTTCGATAACAGCGTTAGCAATAATCTGAGTGAATAAAGAAATTGAGCGGATAGCGTCGTCGTTCCCCGGAATTGGATAGTCAATGCCTTCGGGGTTACAGTTTGTATCAACGACTGCAACAATAGGGATTCCCATGCGACGGGCTTCGCTAATTGCGATCGTCTCTTTGCGGGTATCGATGATAAAAATGATGCCCGGGAGGTCTTTCATCTCTTTGATACCGCCGAGGTTTTTTTCGAGCTTGGCTTTTTCTTTTTGCAATACGGCAACTTCTTTTTTCGTAAGGCTGTCAAATGTGCCGTCGTTTTCCATTTTTTCGATTTTCTTAAGAAGGGCAAGACTCTTTTTAATTGTAGAAAAGTTTGTCAACATACCGCCGAGCCAACGGTTATTAACATAGAACATACCGCAGCGTTCAGCTTCTTTTGCAATGGTTTGCTGTACTTGTTTTTTAGTTCCGACAAATAAGACTGATTTTCCTGCTGCGGTTGTCTTCCGTACCGCGTCATACGCCTCACGGATTGCAGTGATGGTTTTCTGCAAATCGATGATATGAATGCCATTCCGTTCCGCAAAAATGTATTTCTTCATTCGCGGATCCCAGCGCTTTACCTGATGTCCAAAATGAACACCGGATTCAAGCAGGTTTTTCATGGTTACTACTGCCATGGTTACTCCTTCACGAGCTTTGTAAGCCCATCCTTCTCTATTTCTCTAAAAATACACTCGGGGCAGTTCTAAAACCATACTGAGGTTTTGAGCGCTTTCCCACTGTATTTTAGGATATTTGCACGACCGCTGTTTTTACGTAAAACTGTAGCCGTGTTCGGTTAAAATATCATATAACTCATAAATAGGCAAGCCTACAATCCCGCTATAGGAACCTTCTATTTTTGTAATAAAACAAGCTGCAGTTCCCTGTATGCGGTACCCTCCTGCCGCACCCTGCCATTCTCCAGTCGTAAGATACCAGTCAATTTCAGCCGCCGACAATGCCTTAAAAAACACGTGCGAACTGCTAATTCTGGTGGAAATATGCTGCAAGTTTTCGTCATAGCAACAGATAGCGGTAATAACGGTATGCGCTGCGTTTGAATGTGATTGCAGCATTTTACGGGCATTGTCAATATCGGTGGGCTTCCCCATCGGCGTACCGTTAGAAAAAATGAGCGTGTCGGCAGAGATAATCCACGGGGTATTGATTTTTAGCGGAGAACGGAGCACCGCTTCAACCTTCCGCAACGCAATCTGCTCCACCGCTTTTTCGGGAGAAAGGGAGAGATCAACAGATTCATCAGCCTCTGACGGGATGCTGATAAATGGTATGTTTAAGCGCTTGAGGATGTCCTGCCGCTGGGGGGACTTTG
>CAUVHB010000145.1:0-4737 GCA_963551335.1 uncultured Treponema sp. | reverse complement strand
ATACGGTAAAACAGTTTGATCTTGTCATCGGAAACCCGCCGTATGGAACCTATAGCGGCTTTTATAAAGGGAAAGGAGAAGGAGCGAGCCACAGCCGCTACGAACAATATTTTCTTGACCGCGCCCTCGATGTCGTAAAGGATGGCGGTCTTGTTGCGTTTGTTCTTCCTTCTTCTTTTTTACAGAGCGCCCAAACGGAAGGTAAACGGCTGATTGCCGCAAAGGGAACGCTCATCGATGCGTGGCGTCTTCCTTCCGGTATTTTTCCAACGACTGATGTCGGTGTTGACCTCGTTATCGTCAAAAAAGCAAAAGGGGATGAAAAAGATTTTTCACTCGATGCTTTTTTCGCCCGCCACCGTGACCATGTTCTCGGAGAAGAAAAAGAAGGCGTTAATCAATTCGGGAGAAAACAAATTACGATAGTCCCCTTTACAGGCGAAACGCCCGAGGCAACTCTTGCGCGTATTATGCCTGAAAGCATTTTAAAACCGGAAAAAGAAGAACTCCACCAAAAGGTCGCGGAAACAGATGCAGCGAACAAAGCGGGAGCCGTTAGCGGCAATAAAGAACCTATTGGAAGTACTAAAAACTGGTTTGAAGATTACTACAAAAACTCTGTAGGCGGTATGGTACTCCAGTCAGTAAAGGACGGCAACGTCCATATCATTGATCTTACCGGAAAAAATAAGCGAGTATCAATAGCACAAGAAGAACAAACTAATACCGTTTCCACTGAAAACGAAAATATTAAATCCGGTACTGCTTCACGGATGGAAGAAAGCATACCGGCAGATGAGGGCATAAGCAGCACATCTATAAAATCAGCGCAAAAGAAAATGTCGGATCCGCTACCACAAGCCGATAAAGTCGAGCAGTATGAAGGTAAGCTTCTTTCGGCTCGTGAGTTTGCCACAAAGTATGGTAGAACTATCGATGAGCGGGAAGCGCCGCTTTGGAAAGCAACTGACTATGAAGGAAAAATTGAAAGCGCATCGTTAACAGCTGAACAACGCGCCTTTATTGCACAGTGCCCCGATTATGTCAAAATCAGTGAAACAGCATGGATGCATACGGTCAATTTTACCAAAGGTAATATCTACGAAAAGCTTGAAACGCTTGAAAACGATAAGCAGTTGCTTGACGAAACCCTGTACCAAAAGCAAAAAAAACTCCTTGAGCAATCCTTACCCCCTGCAGTACCGTATGAAAAATTGACCGTTCCCATTCATTCAAATATTGCGCATGAGTTTATCGTTGCTCATGATGACGAGGGCGTGCCGTATAATTTGAGAGAAGGCTTTATTAAATGGGCAACCGGCGAACAAGCGATGCTTGAAGCAGACATACCGCCTGCCGGCTCCGGCATTTCACGATGGAAACTCTCCGATGAATCGCCGATACGGCAAGAAGAGTTGCCGCCTGAAATTCGGTGGTCTGATATTGTCTTCTATATTGATCGGGAGCCGGTGCGAGCGCGCCAAGCACATATTGCGATAAAAAAGAAAGCTGCGCAGCTTGAAGCTGAAAAAATCCGTACCTTACGGCGCGAAACAGCTGAACGACTTTTTAATCGCTATATCCAAGAAGGAGTGCCTGAAGAAAGACGGAGTGAATTGCTCACGCTGTGGAACCGCCGCTTTAATGGGTATCGCGCTGCCGATTATGCCAAGCTGCCGCTTTTTGTTTCCGGTATGAGTGAGCAAAAAGACGGGGAAGCATTTACCCTCTATGAGCAGCAAATAAAGGGGATTTCATTTTTAACCGACAAAGGAAACGGTCTTCTTGCCTATGATGTCGGCGTCGGTAAAACCGCATGTGGTATCGTTGCAACGGTCAATCAAATTCAAGCGGAAAGAGCTCATCGTCCCCTTATTTGCGTTCCAAAAGCGGTCTATTCAAAGTGGCTCCATGATATAAAAGAACTGCTTCCTACCATTCCCGGCCATGACCCTGGAAACTAGCGTGAAGAACACCTTCCCCCCTATTTAGCCGGTGAACCCGGTCTTTCCCTCGAAAAAGGCAGCATATCCTGATGTACGCATGAAGCGTTACAGGCTATCACCTTTAAAAAAGAAACGCTTGAGGGGGAGTTGACCGTTGACTTATTCGATGCCCGCAGTACCGTAAGCGGTAACGCACGGGAGGACGCCCTTGAAAAAGAAAAGATTCAAAAAATATTGGGAGAAGCGTCCTTAGTAAAAGACCGGTACGTCTATTGGGAAAATACCGGATTTGACCACATCACCGTCGATGAAGCGCACCGGTTTAAAAATCTTTTTACCATGCCGCGACCGCAGTATGATGATGGAGCAAAGCGACAAGCCAATGAATTTGAAGGCATCGGAAGCGGCGCTCCTTCAAAGCGGGCGCAAAAGCTTTTTGCCATCACCCAGCTTATCCAAAAAGAAAATAACGGGAGGAATGTCTTTCTTTTAACGGCAACCCCCTTTACAAATTCGCCGACGGAAATCTATTCAATGCTCTCATATATCGGGCGGGAAAAACTAAAAAATATGCACCTGTATAATCTCGGCTCCTTTATGACCGAGTTTGCCCAAACGCATACTGAATGGGCGGTAAAACCAAACGGTGAAATTCTTCCTAAACAAGTGATGAAAAACTTCCGCAATGTCCAGAGCCTTCAAAACCTTTTGACAGAATATATTGATAAAGTTGACGCGGAAGAAGCAGGCGTTATTCGACCAATAAAACGTGTTCATGCGATTGAGCTTGAAGCGACGGAACTCCAGAAAAAAATTATTGACGCAGAAACAGCACGCTTAAGCACGCTTTCAAAAAATGATCCGGGCGGAGCGCTTGTCGCGATGAATAATATGCGCATGGCGCTTTTATCCCCGGCGCTCGTAAACGCGCACGATTATGATTTCCCCTTGCCCCCCATGACTGAATTAGTTGAAAGCTCTCCGAAATTAACCTTTGTCTGTAATGCCATTGCCGCTTCTTATAAAAAGGTTCCCGATGGCGGACAGGTAATGTATATGCCGCGCGGAGTGCAAGAAGCGGAGGAGGTAAAACGGTATCTTATTGCGCACGGAATTCCAGAAAATGCAATTGGCATCATCAATTCCACAACTTCAAGTAAAAAGAAAGATGAGATGACTGCACAGTTCAATGATAAAACAGCGCCATTAAAAATTATTATTGGAAGTGAAACTATTAGCGAAGGAATCGATTTAAACGGCAATTCTTTTGCCCTCTATAATTGTATGCTCGGCTGGAATCCGACTGAAAGTACCCAAGTTGAAGGACGTATCTGGCGGCAGGGTAATGAGCAAGGGCATGTCCACATTACCTATCCCCTTATCACCGACTCCATCGATTCGCTGATGTATCAAAAGCATGATGAAAAATCCTCCCGCATCAATGCCTTGTGGAGCTATAAAGGCGATGTCCTCGATGTCCAAGATATTCGCCCCGAAGAATTAAAACTTGACCTTATTAAAGACCCTGAAAAGAAAGCCGCGTTTATCATCAGCCGCAAGAAAGCTGCATTGGAAGGAGCGCGTACGATTATTGACCTCAAATTGAGTACCATCGATGCTATTCTCGAAAAAAAGCATAGCATAGCTCTCCATATCGCTGACGCAGAAAAATATGATGCCAAAGAAACACTACGCTTTTATAAAACAAAACTACGCATGCTTGAAAAAAAAGAAGCTGCCTGCGGTATCGACTGTGAGCACAGCGCCGCTTTGCGGATTGCAGAATTCAATGAAGAAAAAAGAAGCCTTACTGAACGCATCGATTCAATCGAAAAGGAAAAACCGCGCCTGATTGCCGAGGCGCAAAAAGCGCAAAAAGCGGAACACGCTCTTGCCGGCTCTCTCGTTGATATTACCGAAAACTACGTACACAATCTTTTAACCGACTTAAAACCGATGGCAGAAGTAAAAAAAGAAATCGAGTTGAAGCGGAAACACAACGCGCTTTCTGCAAAAGAAGAAAGTGTAACGATGCCAAGCGAAAAAGCTCCCGCGCATCAGAATATCGAGATACCGCTTGAAGTGTCGAGTAAACCGCAATCAGTGCAGCCGATTATTACCTCCTTACGTCCATCTTCGGGCAACTCGATTGCGGAAGCTACGCAAACGGTATCCGGAACCGTCAATTCAAAAGCCACACAAAAGAATGAAACCCCAGCCGCTGCATTCGAACGCGCTGTCCCTTCCTGTTACGCACGTATTGGAGGGAGGACTCTTTCAGTGCAGTCTCTGGCGCAATTACAAACACACTTTTCTTTCCGTACCGTCGCATCCGACAGCAGCGCGACCTTGAAACAACATGAAATTACTGCCGTCGCCCATGCGTTCGCCGATATGGCTGATGTTTTGCACCTGCCTGATAATCAAATCGGAGTTTTTTCAACACTTGCCCTTTCAGTCGACGGAACACAACAAAAACGGAGTGGAACCCATTACGATCGAAATAAGCAAATGCTTTCCTTAACGCATGGAAAATCCGGAGGTCTTTTAGCTGAAAAATGGTTTTCTGCCTTCGATAACCTCCTCTATAGCGCTGCAACTGGTCAAAAAAAAGATGTGTGCCTCACCGAAATTTCTCAAGGCAAGGGGAAAATCAATCACGCGTTCCAAAACCTTATGACGGCTATCACAGAAAAAGAAGATAAAACCCCATCCGATTACCTCCGTCATGCGCAGCTCCTTGATGGAGAAAAGGCAGCAAATCCGTATTGGGCGCGGAAGCGGAATTTAG
>CAUVHB010000144.1:0-4743 GCA_963551335.1 uncultured Treponema sp. | reverse complement strand
AACAGAAACAAGTTTTTTGCTTTGTAAAAAACTCGCAGTCAAAAATGTACAAGGATGTATGTTTTTGACGAGGTGATTGCAGTCGGTTTTAATACCCTTTGTTACGGCGCAGGGCGTCGGGGCTGTTGATTAATACCGACAGAAAAACCGAATGGGAGCATCTTTATCCGTTAATCAAAAATCAAAAGCATACAGGTTATATAACGGAAATTGCGAATCTGGTTCCGGCTCGCGGTAAATGTAACCAATCGAAAGGAGAGCGCGATTGGAAAGAGTGAATGCAAAGTGATGGTGAGAAATCTCCAAAACGAAGAGGTATTCCCGATTTAGATAAAAGAATTAGAAGAATTGAGAATTATGATAATTCTTTCCAAAAACAGGTAATAAACTTGGAGGAATTAGCAGGAAAAGAACTTTGGGACAACTATCAGAGAGCATATGATTCAATTCTTCTTACAATAGAATCTGCACAGAAAATAATGAATGAGATTAAACAAAAAATTTTCGGAGTAACAAATTCGCTTGCATATAAGATTCCTGATCAATATGGAAAAGAATTATGTGGTATAAATTATTTCTCAATTCTATCACTGCTTAATAGAATAGCAGCCGTCTTCTTCTGCAACAAAACCTTCGCGGATGAGTCCTTCAAGCGCTTTATCGAAGAGGAGTTTTTCCATCTGCGTATTCGCGTATAACGCTTTGTATTCTTGGGTCTTGCGCTCCGTCAGAGTTCTAATTACCGCGCCGCGCGCCTGCCGTACCGAACCTTCAAACTTGGACTGTTTGGTATAGTGCATGCTTTTCCTATTCGGATTGACAGTTTTCTTTTTTAATTCCGCGCCGTAATCCATCAGCGCGTAGTACCAAAGCCGGGGATTTTCCGTATAGAGCGAGGCTTCGATATGCGGGAATATTTCTTTATCGCGAATATCGACTCTATCTTTAAAAAAGAAAAAGATAAATACCGCGCGGATATTTGTTTCGATAAATGCGTTGGGTTTATTGTAGGCAAACGTCGAAATTGCCGCAGCCGTGTAGGGACCGATCCCCGAAAGCGTTGCAAGCGTTTCAGGAGTGTCGGGCACAACCCCGCCGTAGCGGTTCACGATAGTTTGGGCGCACTGGTGTAAAAAGCGCGCACGGCGGTTATACCCAAGACCAACCCATTGCTCAAGCACCTGCACGAGGGAAGCTGCCGCAAGATCGTGTATGGTAGGGAACACTTCCAGCCAGCGGTTGTATTTTTCAACGACCCGCTCGGTCTGCGTTTGTTGCAGCATAAACTCGGACACAAGGATAGCGTACGGATCGTTTGTTGTGCGCCACGGAAAAGACCGCCCGTGTGCAGCATAATACGCTAACATCGCTTTTTGAAAATCCTCGTAAGTAATAGTAGGCGCGGCTGAAAAGTTCATCATCTGTTTATGCTATAACTACCCGCTCGTTCGGGCTTGTTGTTTTATACCTCTCGTATCGATCTTCTTTCGGAACAATAGGAAATCTTTTCAAAACTGAAGCATCATTTTGAGCAGTTTTCAATGAGTGACCGCCGTAAAAGCTCATCGATGATAAGCCCTACAATTAACTCTGGGGTGTAACGTTCCGTATCAATTTGCATATCGGCAAAGGCATAATCGGTATTATCGATATTGTACAGCTCTTTATACCGGCGGGTGTCGTCGCTGTCCCGCATTGCCGTAAACGTCTTGATTTGTTCAAGGTTTCCGCCCTCCCGCTGAAAGATACGCGCTGCTCGCACTGCTGCGGAGGCATAAAGATACACTTTTAAATCCGCCTCTTTCAGCATCCAAATGGCAAGGCGGGAACCCAGTACACAAGAAGACTTCAACGCTTGCTCAACTTGGCGGCTATCGATAATCCGGTCAAAACTGAAATCGGTTTTGGCCTGTTCAATAACTGTTTTTAATGGCATATCCAGTTCTTTTGCAAGGCTCCTAAAGGTATAATTGATGCACGGAATACCCAATGTGTCGGCGAGTAGGGTAGAGACCGTCGTGTTACCGCAGCCGGAAGCGCCGGAGATTGCAATGCGCAGCTCTTTTTTTGCAGGAATGGCGTAGTCGTTATTCATCGGTGTATCCTTTATTCAATATTGTGCGCCTGCTCGCGGATGTTCTCCAACGCATCCTTAGCGGAGATTACTGCCTGCCCGATTTCCGTCAGCTGATTTTTAGAACCAATGGTATTGATTTCCCGATTGATTTCTTGGCATAAGAAATCAATTCTCCGCCCGGGCGCTTCATTTTCGGCAATTTCTTTTTCGAGGGCTGCGATATGCGCTTTTGCTCTGATAATTTCTTCATTTATTGTATACTTTATGAGCAATACCGCAGTCTCTTGCATAACACGTTGAGTGTCTGGTTCATGCTCCATCAGGTCACAAAATTTCTTTTTTAGCATTGCAGAAAAAAGTTCTTCCATTCTTGCAGCGTGCCGCTCAATTTCTGTAATCGAGTTGGAAAGAACCGTGAGCATTTTCCGTATATCTGCAAAGAGCGCCTTGCCTTCTTCAATCCGACACATATTGAATTTTTTGAACAATTCGTCGAGAAGGGGGCCAAGGGCGTTTTGCCACAGTTCCTCATCAAAGTCTTTATCGATTTGTAACACTCCCTCTTGCCGTAAAATAAGGTCGAGTGTAATTTGATTTTCCATGCCAAGCGCACGGGCAATATCGGCAATCGAGGTATAGTAGGCTTGGGCGAGGGTAATATTGGGCAGGATGGGCTGATCGTTGTGGACTTTCTTTAAACGCAGATAAAAATCGACCTTACCCCGTATGATACGTTTGGAAAAATACTTGCGTAAAAACGGTTCAAGTTGCGTCATCGCAGAGGGAATGTTGATATTGAGATCTAAAAATCGGGAGTTATAGCTTTTAAGCTCGCAGGAAATATCGGTACCGTTCACGATGCCGTCAAGATAGGCGTAACTTGTCATGCTTTTCATACGTGCGCCCTTGCGAGTAAGTCGTTATAGACAGCTCTGCCGAGTTTCCAATTGTCGCCCGCCCCGACAGTAATGAATAAATCGTTTGGGCGCAGTTCGCGTTCTACAAAGTCTTTTGCGTCCATAATCTCTTCAAAATAATGAACCCGTTTGTGCCGCTTTTTCATTTGTTCATACAGCGTCTTGCCGTTTGTCGAACCGCCGTATTTTTCCCGTGCGGAAGCGTATATCTTATGCAGAATAACCGTATCGGCATAAGAAAAAGCGGCGGCAAATTCGGGGAGCAACGCTGCAGTGCGCGTATAGGTATGCGACATAAAATCCGCAATGATACGCCGGCTGGGATAAAACTCGTGTATGCCCTTGAGCGTTTTATGAATTGCAGTGGGATGATGTCCGTAATCGTCCATAAAGAGGATACCGTTTACTTCGCCCAAAATTTCGCTACGCCGCTTTGCACCCTTAAACGAAGCAAGACTGTTCTTGATTACACTGAGATCGTCGGCGGTAACTTCTTTCCGTTCCTGTCTGATAAGCCCGATTACCAGCGCAATTGCGGCTGTGGCATTAAGGACGCTGTGTTCTCCCGGAATACCGATGCGGAAATCCCCGTCAAAACCGCGCAGGGAAAAAACGGACTGCCCGTTTTGGATGCCGAGCGGAGTTATGCCGTAATCGCCGTATGCCGTTTTCCCATAAGGCGTTAATACAAGGTCGGGGCGGGAAGAAAAGGTGAGCTTTGCGGCCTCCCGCGCGCCCGTATCGTCTGCGCAATAAATCAATTCGGTGAACTGGGGCAGGCGGTCGATGTATTGTAAAAAGGCGGTCAATATGTCTTCGTATTGAGGATAATAATCCTGATGATCGCTTTCAATGCTGGTAAGGACAATTTTTTGAGGATGAAAAAACAAAAAGTTGCGTTTATATTCGCACGTTTCTGCCACAAAATATTTTGAGCCGTTGATAACCGTACATCCGCCGCCGAAGTTTGACACGGCGCTGCCCGCCAATACGGAGGCATCTAAGTTTAGCCCTTTTAAAAGCGTGCCTACGATACCGGTGGTTGTGGTTTTGCCGTGTACTCCTGCAATACCAGCCGAATAACTGTGCTCGGAAAAAGCGCCAAGCGCTTCAGGATAGCTCATACGCGGGAGATTGTGCTCCGCGGCGGCGTGCAACTCCGGATTTTTATCGGGCGTGTAAGCCGTTGAATATATCACAAGGTTCGTCGTAGCGGGAATATTAGAAGGGGCAAAAGGGCTGCAAACCGGTATATTGAGCTTACGCAAAAGGGCATCGGTATAAAATTCATCGCTGACATCGCTGCCGGTCAGCTGTGCGCCTCTGGAAACGAGGAGCTCCGCTAAGGCTGCCATGCCGGTTCCCTTTATACCAATCATGTGTATATGATAACCGGAGAGGTTTTCTGGTAAACGTGTTACAATCATAGATAGCCCTATAATAATGGAAAAACCTGTTTTGAACAAGAAGAAAATGAACGAGGGCAGGGTAAACGCATCAGATCGTTTTTAATAGCCTTGCGGAACAATTGATAGTATTCGACCAGAACTGCCAAGGATGGCATCGCTAAAAAATGGTCTGACACGTTTACCTTGATAAAAGTAAGAGTTATTCTTGATTTTTCTTTAGGAATTATTATACTAAAAGCTGTTGATGTGTCAGCAATGATAAATCTATCATCAATAGGAGCAGTATTATGAGTAAAACAGGAATTTTTTATGCCAGTAAAGGCGGCGTAACCGAGGCTTT
>CAUVHB010000143.1:0-4746 GCA_963551335.1 uncultured Treponema sp. | reverse complement strand
TCATCGTTGAATGGAACGATTTTGAATGGAAAGGACCGCAGTGGTAAGCCCCTTGCGATTTTAGGATGTGCCGGTTTAATCAATAGTTAGTCGGTACATCTGATAATCTGCATTTCCACATGTACGCGGTAATCGCCAGCCTTTCTGCAGAATATGTTTGCACTGCGAACTCTTTTTTGAAAGCGTATGGCGGTTGCCGTAGTTTTTCCTTGGAGGTGTATCATCTTAAAATTTTATATCAGAGTTTTTGAGGCAGGTATCGCGTTTGCGTTAGTGCTTGCTGTTGTATTTGCATCATTTAAAACTTACGCACCCGAAAGAACGGAAGAATCCGAAAAAAAAAACGGCTTATCGCATTGCTCAGCGTTCTACTCGGCATCATCGGCAGCATTATTTCAGCTATTCTCCGCTCAATTCCAAATTATATCAATAGAACCCATTTTGCTTTTTGGAGTATGGTACCCGTTACCATCTCGCTCGTCTTCTTCCTCATCCTTCTTTTTCTAAAAGATACGCATACACAAAAAAGACCGCGCCTCTACGAAAATCTCTTTGGTGCAGCGGTGTTTTCATATACAGCATCAACCATATTTTACTATCTTCCGGTCATTATCATGCTGGCGCGGACGCTGGTGAATTACGGAGAAAGTGCAGTCAGTACCATCGTCTTATTTCGATTGATCGGCTACATTCTGGGATTTGTGTGCATGGCGCTTTCGGCGCTTGCGGTATACAAAACCTTGATTAAACTTTCCGCGCTGGAGCTGAAAGTGTCGGTTGCCGGAGCGGTGAGCATTTTCGGCATTACACAAATTGTGGTCATTATGCAGCGGCTCTATTCGCTCGGCATTATTCCCCGCAATGATCTTATCTTTGCATTCATTGCGGCAGTCGTCAATCATGGAAATTATTTTACCTTTGCAATTATCCTATTCGTTATGATTCCGCCCATCATACTATGGAAGAAAAACCGCAGTATCACCGAAGTTTACCATAATAATGCCGAGCTGCGGAAACTCAAAGCGCAAAAACGCAATGCTCGACGCTGGGCAAAATGTTCGCTGGTCTTGTTGCTCGGTTCGGTCGTATCTCTTTCCGTGCTGCGCTATTATGTTGACCGCGAAGTTCCGCTCTCTCCGCCGGAGAATTACACGATTGCCGACGGAATGGCAATTATTCCCCTTGCGGACTTAGAAGATAATAAACTGCACCGGTATGCGTACACTTCCGAGCAGGGTATTGAGGTTCGGTTTATCGCTATCAAAAAAAGCGAGGGGGCGTATGGTATCGGACTCGATGCCTGTGATATTTGCGGCCCTACCGGATATTTTGAGCGGAACGGAGAGGTCATCTGTAAACTGTGCGATGTCGTTATGAACAAAGGGACAATCGGTTTTCCGGGCGGCTGTAATCCCGTGCCTGTTGCATACATCGTTCACGATGGTAATATCAAAATTAAGACAGCCGACCTCGAAGCGGAAGCGCACCGCTTTAAATAGGAGCAGTATATGTTTTGGAGAATGATAGCCGGTTCTCTTTTTCGGCAAAAGGGAAAGATGGCAATGATTGCATTTACCATTGCGCTGGGCGCCAGCCTTTCAAGCGCAATGCTCAATACCATGCTCGGTGTTGGGGATAAGGTGAATCAAGAGCTTAAGACCTATGGGGCGAATATCAATGTGGTACATAAAGAGGCTTCGCTGTTGGATGATATTTACGGTGTAGAATCCGGAAGTACAAAAAAATATTTACACGAGGATGAGCTCTATAAAATTAAGACGATTTTTTGGGCATATAATATTGTTGACTATGCTCCCTTCCTCAATGTTGCCGTAACGTACAAGGGGCAGCATAAGCCCATCCGCCTTACCGGTACGTGGTTTGACAACACAGTAGACCTGCACACGGGGCAGAAGGTTATTACTGGTATCAGGCGGATGCGGACATGGTGGGAGGTTAGCGGCAACTGGGCTTCCGATACCGATGATTCTAGCTGTATGCTCGGTAGTTTGTTTGCGGGGCGTAATGCCATTCATGTCGGCGATGTGATCGAAGTGCAAAGCGCTCAAGGTACCGCTTCTTTGAAAGTGTCCGGGATTTTTAACTCCGGTAGCAATGAGGATGAATATATTTTTACGACGCTGCATACGGCGCAACGCCTCTTAGGAAAAACTGATGTATGCGAAAGTATTGAAGTGAGCGCCCTTACCACCCCCGATAATGATTTGGCGCGGAAGGCGGCGCGGAATCCTTTGAGTTTAACCATCAAAGAGATGGAAGTGTGGTATTGTACTGCGTATGTCAGTAGTATCTGTTATCAAATTCAAGAAGTGATAACCGATGCCGTTGCAAAACCGGTGCGGCAAGTCGCAGAATCCGAAGGGGCTATTTTGAACAAAACCAGCTTGCTTATGCTGCTCATTACCGTGCTGAGCCTTCTCGCTTCTGCATTGGGAATTTCCAACCTCGTAACAGCAAGCGTGATGGATAGACGCGCGGAAATCGGTTTGAAAAAAGCAATCGGGGCAAGCAATGCAGCAGTTACCGTATCGGTACTAACGGAAATTATGATTATCGGATTGATTGGCGGTACAATCGGTTACTTTGCCGGATTAGGCTTAACGCAGATTATCGGCAAAAGCGTCTTTGGGTCGGCTATTCCTCCTGCCCCGATGGTGATCCCGATTGTCGTACTCATCATCTTCCTTATCACCTTGCTCGGTAGTCTTCCTTCAGTACGATATTTACTCAAACTCAATCCGACGGAGGTGCTGCATGGACGATAAGCGGATCAATGACGCTGTATATTTTGCTGAAAACAGCGAGCGGAGGAGCGCGTTATGACAAGAAATAGAATGTATTTAAAGATGATTACCAGCTCGCTGGTGCGCCGCCGCTCGCGGATGTTGGTTGCGTTGTTGGCAATCGCAATCGGTTCTACGGTGCTGTCGGGGTTACTGACCATTTATTATGATATCCCGCGGCAGATGGGAACGGTATTCCGCTCGTACGGCGCCAATCTCATTTTTCTTCCGGCAGAAAGTGAGGCAAAGATTACTCCAGAACAAATAGCGCGTATTAAACAGCAGCTCAATCCGGAAACATTAGTCGGTTTTGCGCCGTATATTTATCAGCCGGCAAAGGTGCATGAGCAGCCCTATATGATTGCCGCAACGGATTTGGAAAATGCAAAGCGCAATAGTCCGTATTGGCTTATTCGCGGGGACTGGCCGCATCATAAAAAGGAAGCGCTGATAGGACATGAGATTAGCCGCAATATTGAGCTCTCGGTGGGCGATACCGTTATTATCAATACGCCGAAACCGGACGGAGACTTGACCGTCAACGAATGTGTTGTTTCTGGGATTGTTACTACCGGAGGTGTAGAAGAAGAATTTATCTTTATGAGTCTTGAAGATATAAAAAGCATTATCGGCTATAACGATCAATTTGATGTTATCGAATGCAGCATTGACGGCAATCAGGAGTATCTGAAATCGATAGCCGACACGGTGTCGAAGCAGGTGGACGGCATCACACCGCGGCTGGTAAAACGGGTAACGGAGTCGCAGGATGTGGTATTGAGCAAGCTGCAAGCTCTTGTGTGGATTGTTACCATTATCGTACTCTTCTTAACGATGATCTGCGTAACAACCACGATGATGGCGGTTGTTGCAGAACGCCGGAAAGAAATCGGACTTAAAAAAGCGCTCGGCGCGTCGAACGGCAGCGTTATTAAAGACTTCCTCGGCGAAGCGGTGATGCTGGGGCTTGTGGGCGGTATCTTGGGTGTGATATTAGGGTATGTGTTTGCGGACAACGTCAGTATCAGTGTATTTGCCCGCAGCGTTTCGTTTCCGGTGCAGCTTGCGCCGTTTACGGTCATCACATCGATTATCATCACGATTATTTCGTGCTTGTTTCCAGTACGTGCCACGGTAGACATTGACCCTGCCTTGGTGTTACGCGGGGAATAGAAAAGGAGCATTATATGGATATTTTAACATTGAGCGGAATTTCAAAGATTTACGGCGACTTAAAAGCCTTGGATACCATCAACTTAAACGTAGAAGAAGGGGAATGGCTTTCCATTATGGGGCCGTCCGGTTCTGGTAAAACGACGCTGATGAACATCATCGGCTGTATGGATAAGCCGTCGCTCGGCAAGATTGAGCTTGCGGGGCAAGATATTTCAAAATTATCCGCGAAAGATTTAACCGTTGTCAGGCGGGATACCATTGGGTTGGTTTTTCAGCAGTTTCATTTGGTCAATTATCTGACTGCGCTTGAGAATGTGATGATGGCGCAGTATTATCACAGTATGCCTGATGAAGAAGAGGCGATAGAGGCGCTTGCAAGCGTCGGCTTAAAGGAGCGGGCAAAACACCTGCCTAATCAGCTGTCGGGAGGAGAGCAACAGCGTGTGTGCATTGCCCGCGCGCTCATCAATCATCCTAAGCTCTTACTTGCGGATGAGCCGACCGGCAACCTCGATGAAAAAAACGAGCTTTTGGTCATGGAGATTTTTGAAAAGCTGCACAACACTGGCAGTACGATTATTGTTGTTACCCACGACCCAGAGGTTGCCGATCAAGCAGAGCGGATGGTGGTGCTTGAGCATGGAAAAATCGCGCGCATTGAAAAGATGAGCAGAACGAGACCGATGCTGCAAAAATAAGATGTGCAGGGAAAAACATATCAGAGGTTTTTTAGTCCCACGCAAAATAAATAGGCTGTTCAACCAGA
>CAUVHB010000142.1:0-4770 GCA_963551335.1 uncultured Treponema sp. | reverse complement strand
CAGTCATTGCAGAAGACAATGTCGCTGCAGAGCGTGCCTTAAAAGCAATCACCGTAGAATATGAAGAATATCCTCCTATTTTGGATGTGCATCAAGCGATGTTGCCCGAAGCCACCGTTTTACACGAAGCATTTCCGGGTAATGTACTCAAGCATACGGTCTTTAGCGTAGGAGAATATGTAGAAACGCCGGATGACCCTGATACTATCATGGTTGAAGGCGATTATGAGGTATCGCCAATTTCTCACTGCCATATCGAAAATCCCTGCTCGTATGCCTATATGAAGGGCGGAAAGATTATCGTAGTCTCTTCCACGCAGCTTCCCCACATTTGCCGCCGCGTATGCGGACAGGCGCTCGGGATCGACTGGGGAAAAATACGGGTTATTAAGCCGTACATCGGCGGCGGTTTCGGCAACAAGCAGGACATCCTGTATGAGCCGCTGAATGCCTATCTCTGTACGGTGGTCGGTGGACGCTGTGTACAGCTGTCTGTTTCGCGGGAAGAGACCTTTATGTGTACCCGCACGCGCCATGCGATGGAATTCCACATGAAGACAACAGTGCGGAAGTCCGACGGCAGATTCATTTCGCGCAAAATGCTCTGTTATTCTACCAAGGGTGGATACGCTTCGCACGGACACGCCATTACTGCGAATGCTTCAAATGAGTTTAAACAGCTCTATTCCGCGGAAAAGGGCATCATTTCCGAAGCGTATTCTGTGTTTACCAATCATATTACCGCCGGAGCGATGCGCGCGTATGGGATTCCGCAAGCGGATTTTGCCCTTGAATCTTTTACCGATGATATGGCGCTCAAACTGAATATGGATCCTATCGATTTGCGGCTCAAGAACTGTATGCGGGAAGGATACGAAGACCCCGTTACAAAGATTAGAGCAAACTCGGATGGGCTCTATCAATGCTTGCAGAAAGGCCGCGAGGTATTCCACTGGGATGAGCTGCGGAAAAAGTATGCGAATCAAACAGGGCCGGTACGCCGCGGCGTTGGAGTTGCCTGCTTTAACTACAAAACCGGCGTTTACCCCATCTCGCTCGAAACTGCCTCAGCTCGTATCATGCTGAATCAGGACGGTAGTATTCAAATTCAGATGGGTGCGACGGAAATAGGGCAGGGGGCAGATACGGTGTTCTGTCAGATGGCTGCCGAAGTGCTCTCGCTTCCGATAGATAAGGTTTACATTTTCTCCGAACAGGATACCGATGTTACTCCCTACGACAGCGCCGCTTATGCTTCCCGTCAAACATACGTGAGCGGTAAGGCGATTAAAAAGACCGCTGAATCGCTTAAACGAAAGATATTGGACTATGCAGCGGGAATGCTCGGTATGAAGGCTGATGAACTTGATCTGCAGCATGAAAAAATTATCGTCCGCAGCACTGGCGAAGCGCGGCTCACCTTGGAAGAGGTGGCGATGGAAAGCTGCTATAGTATGAAAGAATCCAATCATCTCACCGCGGAGGAGACCGTGCATTGTACTGATAACTGTTTCTCGTTCGGCGCAACCTTTGTCGAAATCGAGGTTGATATACCGGTTGGCAAAATCACGATACTGAATATTTTAAACCTGCACGACAGCGGTACGCTCATCAATCCGCAGTTGGCGGCGGCTCAGGTACACGGCGGTATGGGAATGGGAATCGGCGCTGCAACTGCCGAACAGATGCTCTACGATAAAAAAGGCAAGCTACTGAACGGGAATCTTTTGGACTATAAGATGCCAACGGCAATGGATTTGCCTGACTTACACGAGCTGTTTATCGAAAATGCCGATCCCACCGGTCCCTTTGGGAATAAATCTTTGGGAGAGCCGCCGATTATTTCGCAGCCGCCGGCAATCCGCAATGCGCTGCTCCATGCCACCGGCGTTGCCATTAACAAGCTGCCGCTCAATCCTCAGCGGCTTTTTGAAGCCTTTACCGAAAGCGGGCTGCTGAAGGAGGTAATCTAATGTACGATATGGAAAGTTTTTATCAAGCGACATCAATTGCCGATGCCGTAAGCGCCTTAGTCCGTACCGAAAATCCGGTTATCCTTGCCGGCGGCACCGACGTGCTGATTCAAATGCGGGAAGGTAAACTTGCCGGACGGAATGTTGTATCTATTTTCGGCATCCCCGAATTGCGCGGCGTGAGCATAGACGAGGTAGGCACTATCCGCATCCGTCCGCTGACGGTTTTTAGCGAATTGACCGAAAGTCCCATTGTACAAAAACACCTACCGATGCTCGGCTATGCGGCCGATCAGGTTGGCGGGCCTCAGATACGGAATATGGGAACCGCAGGCGGTAACATCGCAAACGGTGTGACCAGCGCCGATACCGCACCGAGCCAGCAGTGCTATAACTCGGTTGTCGAAATTACCGGCCCCGACGGAGTGAGGATGGTTCCCGTGCAGGAGTTTTATGTGTCCGCGAGCAAGGTGGTACTGCAAAAAGGAGAGATCGTAACCTCATTCTTCATTAAAAAGAAGGACTACGAAGGTTTTACCGGCGATTACATCAAGTACGCGATGCGTAATGCGATGGATATTGCAAATTTAAGCTGCGCCTCGCTCGTAAAAACCAAACGGGAAAATGGCGCCTTAAAAATCGATGAGGTGCGTATGTGCTTTGGCGTTGCCGCACCGGTGCCGCTCCGCTGTAAAAATACCGAAGCTTTTTTAACCGGTAAGGAAATCAACGATGCGTTGTACGAAGGCTTGCAGGAAGTGCTTCTTACGGATATCAATCCCCGTGACTCGTGGCGCGCGTCAAAAGCGTTCAGAGTGAATACCGCCAAGCAAATAGCGGTGCGATCGTTGCGGAAAGCTATCGAGCGGCAGGAGGTGTAAGCATGTTAAAAATTATTACTATGAAGGTAAACGGGAAGCAGCGTGAGCTTGCTGTGGATGTTCGGGAATCGCTTGCCGACGCGCTGCGAAATAGACTTGCGTTGACCAGCGTTAAAAAAGGCTGCGAAGTAGGGGAGTGCGGGGCGTGCACCGTGCTGGTGGACGGCATATCCGTCGATAGCTGCATTTACCTTGCAGTCTGGGCGGATGGCAAGACTATTTTGACGGTCGAAGGCTTGCAGGGCGAAAATGGAGAACTCAATCCGGTGCAGCAGGCCTTTATCGATGAAGCGGCGGTTCAATGCGGCTTCTGTACTCCCGGGCTTATTTTGACGGCGGTAGAAATTGTCGGCAGCGGAAAGCAGTATACACGGGAAGAGCTGCGTAAGCTTATCTCCGGACACTTGTGCCGCTGCACCGGCTACGAAAACATCCTCCGCGCAGTCGAAAAAGCAATGAAGCAAAACCTTGCCAAATCCTAACATAGCAGTTATTTTTATTCGTGCGGTGGTTTTAATGCCCCGACGCTTGCGTCGGGGAGATTCATTCGTGCGAAGCAATCGGGAGTGGTGATTTTCCTGTTTAAAGTTTGCATTTTACATTCCGATAAAAGTATAGTAGAGAGTCTCGAAAAATCAATCAAGCTTTTAGAGATTCCCAAACGTAATTCACGGATTCTTCATGCGCAGGAGTTGTTATGCGGAAACTTTATATGATAATTATCATGGCAGCCTTTTCTGCTGCTGTTTATGCAGGAGATATTGCAAACTTTGTTAATTTGGGTTTTTCAGCTGATGGAACAAAGTTTGCATTCGGTCAGCACGGTTTACAGGATAAGACCTACCGTGCGTATGCTGAAATTTATGCCGTCGATGTAGGCGCCAATACTTTTCTTCCTAACGGTATTTTCAGGACATCTCCCTCAAAGCAAACGGAAAGTAAAGAGAGCAAAGCGACTTTTCTTGCGCTGCAGAATAGAGCTCAACTTTCGCTGAGCAAATGGGGTATTTCCGAAACACGGCAGGGACGGGTTCTTTATGCGCAGACAGAATCAACAGAAGGCGCCCAAACGTTGTTCTTCCGTGACTTCCAAACAAGTGACGAGTACACGGTTGTGCTGAATATAACACAAAAATCAAAAATCGAAAGCTCATTTTATTTAACGGTAGAAAAAACAAAACCGAACGGCACCAAGATAAAAAAAGAGATTGGTCGTCCTGATTATGTCAGAAGCGGGGTAAAAAATTATGCCGTTAAGAAGATATTGATGGATGATACTTCCCGTGCTATTGTTTTTATCATTGAAAAAAAAGAATATTCCGCTGCGGGCGATTCTTTCCGCTATATGGTGGAGACAGCATTAATCGAATAAGGTGTGCGGGCAAAAGGCGGTTTTGCTATTTAATTTTTTATTTATTCGGTATATACTGATAGCATGAGTACTGATATACTGATAACAGACGATCGTTTAAATTTTTCGTTAAGTTTAGCCGATTTTTTGCGGGTGCAGGGGCAGCGTGTAATCGTTATCTCCGACGCCGAACGTGCAAAAGAAAAAAAAACGGAGAATACGATAGGTCCTGTACTATTATGGAACCGCCAATCCGTATTTTCTCTTCAATCTTTACCGCTTCAATTTAAAACGCTCCAGTTGAACATTGAAACTGCGTTGCTGATTTTTGATGCACCGGCATATACCGAATTATATTCCAATACAGGTGTATTGTATGCCGACAAAATTGTTACCGAATTGGTTACTGCAAATATGCAGTTAGTATATACGTTTATGCGGTATTTTATTCATAAAAAATCGGGGAAATTAATATTTGTTCATCGAGATGTTCCCCTTTCATGCGGGAATATGCCGGTTGCTGCTGCGTCCGGGGCATTTGTGAGGATGGCGGAGGCAAGTGTGG
>CAUVHB010000141.1:0-4770 GCA_963551335.1 uncultured Treponema sp. | reverse complement strand
ACGCAGTAGATGCACCATATATTTTAAAAGGTGTTGCTAGGGTAGATACGCAGCATTAATATTCCGCAATGCATCAAAGAGTTTACGCTTTAACTCATAGTTGCCGTCCGTCAGCTTCTCCAAGCGAGAGCGGGCTGTTTTTCTGCCTGAATTATTCTGATAGTTGCACGTACAGGTGGAAGAAATATAGCCCTGCATTTGAGCATGGCGAATAATCATCGGAATGTCGGCAAGGCAAAGCGGTCGGATAAAGGTCAACGGGAATTTATCAAACTTTAGCACAGGAGGCATCGCCGCCAGCTCTCCCTTAGTAAGCGCATTCATCAGCGTCGTTTCGAGAATATCGTCTAAGTGATGCCCGAGCGCAATCTTATTAAAGCCATGTTCCTGCGCATACTTGCTTAGTTCCAGCCGGCGCTGACTAGAACACCACCAGCAATTCATCTTCTTGCCGGTTTTAAGCCGCTCCAATACCGAAATCGTTTTAACGGTTACATGAATACCCCAGCTCTTAAACCGCTCTGCCAATGCAAGGGAAAATTCTGAGCCGATGTCCGTAGCAATATGGAGTGCGGCGGCTTCAAATACCGGATGCCGACGCTGCAGCCGCGCTGCAAAATATTCCGCAAGAGCTGTCGAATCCTTTCCGCCGGAAGCGGCAATCAAAATCCGGTCGCCGGCTTCTATCATATTATATTCTGACACCGCCTTATCAATTGTTCTAAACAGTTTTGGATTTGCCATATCGGATAAGAGCAGCTATTGATGTCCGTTTGCGCCGGCGTCTATATAACTGTAGAGCGTATACTTAGAAATACCAAAGTAGGTTGAAATCTTATCTCCGGATTTGGTAATCAAAAAAGCGCCGGACTCATTTAAAAATTTAATTGCTGTAATTTTATCCTCTTTATTCATAAGCGCAACCGGCTTACCCACAATGCGGACGGACTGCTCAATAAGCTCATCCAATAAATCGTTGACATTTTGCGGAATATTTTCAGGTTCATTTTTGACGCTAAGAGGCGAAATAAGTTGCTGCAGAGCATTTTCTGCCATTTGCATCGGTGTAATATCAAAGTTAATCGAAAACACTGCTTCAATCGCATCATTCTCTCCTCTGATAAACATACTGCTCGATTTAAGAATGCGCCCATCTTTCGTTTTTGTCAGATAGCTGAGCTTATCTTTCAGTGTTTTACGATCGCTATGCAGCGCCTCAAGCACAACATGAGACGGACCGTCGCCGATTTTCCGCATGGTAACCGTACCGTTTTCTATAATCACGATTGAGCTATTGGTATAGTCTGCCGTTAGATCGTGCACAAGGACTTCGCAATTATTGCCAAAGTGGACAGCGATACCATGCGCAATTTGCTGGAGCAGCGCAAGAGTATGTTTAGACATCATATTGTATAATTCCTTTTTCTCTGATTATTTTTTTAATTGAACATCGCTTTGCAGCTTATGTATTGCCTGCTTGAGCTGTTGTACCGCAGGATTTTGAGGGTCCGCTTCAATCGCCTTTTGCAAGTAGCCGACGATGGTTTCCGTGTCAGAACTTCCAGCCATTAAATAGGAATAAGCTGCTAAATACCATGCAAGCTGTAATTCTGCGGGAGCAAGTTCGCCTGTTGTTGCGGCAGCTTTGTATTCATCACCTGCTTTAAAATAATTGCCCTGCTGCGCAAAGCTCTTTGCCCGTATGTCGGCGCTCATCAACACATATTTACCTTTCAGCCCCGATTGATTATCTGGGTCGAGCGCGGGGACTTGCATCCGTAAAGAATCATAGCGATGCGCTTCCGCATTGCCGACTGTGGCTAAAAACGCATCGATTGCCTGCGCTTTTTCAACTCCTTTTGTGTTGCCGATACGCTTTCGTGCTTCAACGACACTTGCCCTCCGCGCCGTCAGCGCTGTAATCTTTTCCATCAGCTGCACATCACTCTGTATATCCGCTTTTACAATGGCAGAAGCATACGTATCCTGTTCGGCTGTTTGTAGTATGATAAAAGGAACATCGGGTACCGCATATTCCGAAAACAACAGATAGCTCTTTTGCGCAGTATCTCGCTCACTCGCCGCAGGATTATGTAATAAATCGATAAACCGGACGGTATAGTCCTTGGCTAATTCCGTTTTGAATGATTCGGTAAGAATATTTTTTGAAAAATCTGCCGCTTCTTTTGACCAGTCTGAACCGGTAAAGATAAGCAGGATATCTTTGCTGTCCTTACTGTAATCTTGAACGTTTTGCTCATCGCGGTTTGCCGAAGAGGTAGAAACGCAGCTACTCACCATAACGACAAAACAGAAGCCAATGCATAGAAATCCATATCGATATAATTTTTTCATAGGAAAGATTATAGCACTAAATCAACAAATCGCAAAGATATTTTTTACCCTGATATTTTTATCAGCGACGTCCTCTGTTGATTTTAGTGCTAAAATCGGTACAATCGGCATAGCTACAACTTTGAGGTTCCTATGATTCTGTTTATCTCCTTTCTGATTATTTTGGCAATGCTTTCCACCAAAATCAGCGATAAGTTCGGTTTGCCGCTGCTTATCGGTTTTATTCTTATCGGTGTGCTTGTTGGAAGCGATGTCTTAAATCTGTTCTATTTTGATAATGCTCTTTTAACTAAGAAAATTGCGGACATTCTTTTAATCTTTATTATTTTTGATGGTGGCTTTTGTATTACCAAAGAGACATTTCACAAAGTTGCCGGCCCATCGATGACGCTTGCGACACTGGGCGTGGCGCTTACGTCCGCAGCACTCGGGCTTTTAATTCACTTTGTCCTTAAATTCGATTTAACCTATTCGATGCTAATTTCTTCTATTATTTCTTCCACCGATGCCGCCGGTGTTTTTATGATTACCAAGGCAAACCCGATCAAGGATAAACTTGCTGCAACGCTCAATGTGGAATCTGCAGCGAACGACCCGATGGCAATTTTGCTTACCCTTACCTTTGTGCATATTGCAACAGGCTCATTTCAGTCCCCAGCCTTAGCGGTAGCGCGGCTTATTTGGCAGTTTGTCGGCGGCATCGTTATTGGGTATTTCGCTTTCCAAGTTTCTATATGGTTGTTTAATCGGCTACAGTCAGACAATAGGGGGAACTATAATGTGCTGATGCTCGGCTGCGTGCTACTTGGATACGGCTCCGCGGAACTTTGCCAAGCAAACGGGATTATTGCGGTGTTCTTTATGGGCTATTGGATTGGCAATACCGCGTTTCCTGCAAAGCGCAGCGTCGGAAATTTCCTCGCAAGCGTTTCGACCATTTTTAATATTACGCTCTTTATTATGCTGGGACTTTTGTCCTTTCCTCACCAGTTTGTTCATATTTGGAAAGAAGCGCTCATTATTGTCGGCATTATGATGTTTGTCGCCCGCCCGCTCGCCGTATTGGTTTCTACGTTTCCCTTTCAATATACACGCACGGAACGATTCTTTTTAATGTGGGGCGGTATTAAAGGCGCTGTTCCAATTGTTCTTGCAACCTATCCGCTTGCAAATGGGTTAGACGAAAACGGTTTTATTTTTAACTCCATCTTTTTTGCCGTTTTCCTTTCTTGTATTATTCAAGGAACCACACTTGCACCGCTCGCTCGGCTCCTAAAATTTACCGACCCCAAAAAACCGGAATCGCTATATTCCGTCGAGCTGTATTCGCTCAAAGCGAGCGATATAGATATTTTCGATATTTATATTGAAGATCATTCCAGCAGTATCGGCAAAAAAATCAGCAGCCTCCATCTTGATAAGGACACGCTTATCAGCTCAATCGTCAGAGAAGGCAAAATCATCTTTCCAAAGGGCGATACCGTTATTCAAAAAAGCGATATTCTCTATGTACTTGCGCATTCGGCAAAGATAAAGGAAATTACAGCAAAGCTCAACGAGCAGAACGAGTAATCCGTTGGCATCAATCCTCTGCATTTTATGGGAATACGCAACAATACATCAATGTACCCGGTACAATTACGCGATGTACCTGAATATTGCCCAATAAATATAAAACGGATATAGTAAATCTATCAATGTATATTTGCAAAGTATTACTATGAATTGATACACAAGGAGGAGTGATGAGCGAAAATAAATTAAAGATTATCGGGTGGATAGGAACAGCCTTATCGGTTACGATGTATGTATCGTATATTCCGCAAATTATGAATAACCTGAGCGGCAATAAAACCGTTTTTCTGCAGCCTTTGGCAGCGGCGATAAATTGCACGATATGGGTTTTATACGCATTACTGAAAGATAAAAGAGATTACCCGCTTGCAGCCGCAAACGCTCCCGGTATTATTTTCGGGTTGATAGCGACCATCACCGCGTTTTAACGAAACTTGTCCGCGCTCATGATGTTTGGAGCGTCCCGCTCACAGAGCGCAGGAGCGTAGCGCAAAAATAGTAAAGCCTCCGCACGAATAAGCTCGCACCGGAGGCTATATTGAGTAAAACGGTTATTTTTTTAAATCGTTAATATTGATGGATTTTACGTTCAGCGTTCTGCCGTCCGCAGAGACCGGAATTTTGATATTCCCTGCTCTAATTTCATCCAAAATCTTGTCCTTTCCCTCAACATTCGGATTAAAACCGATAATCTTCCAGTTATAATTCACCTTGGGAGTAATAACACCCTTATCAACATCTTTTACATAAGCGCCGATAAGATCCCGAATGCGCCCTGCATCCTGCATGAGTTCATACGAATCGTAGTACACATCTTCTTGGGTTGCAAGTTTCAAATTT
>CAUVHB010000140.1:0-4780 GCA_963551335.1 uncultured Treponema sp. | reverse complement strand
GCCTTTAATTCCAACGGCGTCGGAATATCTCCTGAAAGCTGTAAAGGCATCGCCATTTTATAAGCGCTCAAGTATTCCTTACAAAGCTGGATACAATGATCGCAGATGGCCACCCCCGGCCCGGGAACTACTTTACGACCTGCATCTTCACGCTTACCGCAGAAGGAACAGGTTAAAGAAGGATCGCTTCTTAATTTAGGCATTTTTTCTCCTATCCATAACCATATCGACAATACCGTAGTCGCAGGCCTCCTGCGCAGACATAAAGAAATCTCGCTCCATATCCTCGGCAACCGTCGCCTCCGTTTTTCCGGTGTGATAGGCACAGTACTGGATAATCAGTTTTTTTAATCGGAGTATCTCCCGTGCCTGTATGGTAATATCGCTCGCTTGCCCCTGAGCTCCACCCCACGGCTGATGGATCATCACGCGAGAAGAAGGCAGCGCAAAGCGTTTTCCTTTACTCCCCCCTGCCAACAGCACCGCAGCCATGCTTGCGGCCTGCCCCAGACAGATGGTCTGCACATGGGGATGAATATGCTGCATTGTATCGTAAACGGCAAGTCCAGCCGTTACCGAACCGCCGGGGCTATTGATGTAGAGACTGATATCTTTATCGGGGTTCTGTGATTCCAGAAAGAGTAACTGTGCAACAACCAAATCGGCGGTTGCATCGGTTATTTCACCGTCAACAAAGATAATACGGTCTTTTAAAAGGCGCGAAAAAATATCGTAGCTGCGTTCCCCGTTTCCCGTCTGCTCAATAACATAGGGAACAAGACTATGCATCTGTTCCGACATCAGAAGCTCCCTCTCCAAGTAATTGTTCTACGGTCAGTTTCTCGCCCTGTGTTACCGTCGATTTTTCAAAAAGCTGAGCATAGAGTTTCTTTTCTTTAACATCGTCGATTACATACTCTTTTTCGCGAGGACTTCCGTCATAATGCTTTTTAACATCTTCCACAGATGCTCCCGTTCGCTCAGCTATTGCGGCATATTCAGCTTCAACATCTTCCGGAGAAGCGGTAATTCCCCGATCTTCTATCAGTTTTTCAACGATGATACGCGTTTTAAGTCGAAGCTCAGCCTCTGCCCGCCAGTTAGTCATCGCGGATGCTTTTGATAATGTACCCTTTATATCGCTTGTCAGTTTTTCCAAGTTTTCAGGCGACATGCCCAAGCGCTGCGCCAACATAGCCCAGCGACCTTCAAGTTCCGCATTAACCATAGACTCAGGCAGCTCAATAGGATTGGCTTCCGCCATCTGCTTCAACAGGTTGTCGGTCTTTTTCCGCTCCAGAACATCTTCTACCTGTCGTGTCAGATTTTTTGAGATGTCGGCTTTTAAGTCAGCCAGCGTCTTGTATTTTTCGCTGACGTCCTGCGCAAGATCATCATCGATAGCGGGCAAGTCTTTGCGCTTTAATGCCGTTACGCTCACCTTTAACTTGATTGTCTTACCCGCAAGCGCTTTGTCGATATGGTCGGCAGGGTATGTTTTGACGATAACTTTTTCTTCGCCTTTCTTCATACCAACAAGCTCATCATCGACGCCATAATGGAACTGCCCCTTACCGACGGTAAAGACAAAATCATTCCGTTTTGAACTTTCGATTTCCGCATTGGTATCATCAAGCTGTATATAGTTAATGGTTACGATATTACCATTTTGCACAGTGTCGCCCTCGCCGCAATCGATTACAAGCGCATTGCGTTCCTGTATCAGCGCCAATTCTTTTTCGATATCGGCATCGGTAACGGACACTTCGGGTACAGGTACCGTAAACCCTTCCACTTTGGACACTTCTACCTTGGGCAGCACATCATAGAGAAGGGCAAACGTCATATCAGAGTCGAGCTTAAAATCGGGCGTACCGTCAAGCTCCGGCTGTGAATACGGCAACGGCCGTGAATATTTATCGGCAGATGCAAAGACTTCTTCCAATACATTCTGAATTACTTCGTCGTAGGTTTCGGCACGCAGGGTATCGCCGAATTTCTGTTCAAGGATTTTTATCGGTACTTTGCCTTTACGAAAGCCCGGCAGTTGGAGCTGTTTCGCATATTTTTTTGTTAAAAGCGCATATCGGTTTTGCACTTCATCTTGTTTAACGGTAATCGAAAGCTTCATTCGAGACTTTTCGATGGGGGTAAATTCTTTCGTAAAATTCATTGGCATATCCTTATGGTACAAAAGGGTTTCTCGCAAGAGAACTTTATTCTTCACCGGAAGCCTCCGGCTAAAAAAAAAGCGATTCGGGTGTACCGAATCGCTTCTGTAAGAGCGGGAAACGGGGATTGAACCCGCGACATCCACCTTGGCAAGGTGGCGCTCTACCACTGAGCTATTCCCGCAAAATCTATCGCTCGGTATGTACTGTTGTGGAATCCTGCGAGAGGAGGGACTTGAACCCTCATGCCGAGGCACCAGATCCTAAGTCTGGCGTGTCTGCCAATTCCACCACTCTCGCTCACAAAGTGAGTCGAAACAATATACCGATGATTCTTAGGAATGTCAAGTCCTAGCCTTTAGGCTACTTAACCTCCTATTCATCTGAGCCATGCAGGCTTCGAACCTGCGACCCACAGATTAAGAGTCTGTTGCTCTACCAGCTGAGCTAATGGCCCGTTACACAACCGTCTTAGCAAGACTGAACGAGTATTCCATATTTTAGAAAGAAAGTCAAGGACTTAAGGGAAGACTTTTCTTTTTTTTCGATAAAAAGGTATCTGCAAAAAGCTCGCTCAGTTTTTAGAGGGCACCTAAAAGGTCTTTCCCCTGATATGTTGTGCCTTTTGAAAATATGCAACGCGGTAGACGGCATTATTACGCACAAATTACTTGGTAATGGGCATCGATAATAAGCGTTAGGGATTGGAGGGGCAGCGCAGCTGTTCCGAAAGGAATGGAGCGCCAGCGGAACCCCGCAAAGCCCGACGGTCGGTCAAACATTGACACCTCTGTCGATGTTTGACCGACCGGAACGCCCAAAATATAATTACTCAGTACACGTATACAGTTCTTTTTCTTCGCGCTCCATACGCAGCAATAATGCATCGCGGACTTTTTTGAAAGTCTGTTTAAATTCAGCGGTGTCTGCAAGTATCTTTGACGGCGTATTATATTTTTTATGAAAAGCGAGATATGCGTCCGCTATCTTGGTCATTTCATCCATATACCTTTGCGTAATTGATCTGACCCGCGTATCACTGCTTTCCAATAATTTCGGATAAACAAAACTGTCTTCCGAAGCAAGGTGCATATTTAATACGCCAGTCGTTTTATTGATAAGCTCTGCAATTAATGTAGCATTTGTTCTGTCTAGAGTACCGTTTATCAGAGTAGTAAGCTGATGAAGATAATCCTGTATGATCCGATGTTTTGTTATGTATAAGTCCATGTTCATGGTATACCTCCAGCTATTTATAAAATAACTATTTATTAAAAGGAAAGCAACGCTTAAAAGATTTCTGAGCCGGATGCATTGAAGCTAACATGCTATTATAACGTTTTAAGGTAGCGCAATACTTTTTGCGGGTTTGCCTGTACGCGCGTTTGCAGCCGCTCAAACGCCTCCGGCGATTCGGTTGCAGAGCCGCTTAACAGTAAGGCATTTCGCTCCCACAGAAACCAAAGATAATGCATTTCAGGATGAATATACAAGCGTTTCCGCTCAAGCTCGGACTGTAAAGCGCTGCCAAGTTCAAGATGATTAGCTTCTCCCGACAGCCAGTACACCCCCGTGTCGCAAAAGCAGATGACAACCCGCCGGAAACCGCGCGCTGCCGCATCATCATTAACAAAGTCTTTTACGATCAGCCGAATTGCCCCGAGCGACAAATCATACCCTTCCATGCGGAGCGCCTTTCTCAATGCAACCAGTTCTTCCCGTACCGAGGCGCGTACTGCATCATTCTTTTCCGTTTGCAGCCGTTTTCTCCATACGGTAAATTGCTGCTCATAGCTGCGCTGTAAGGGGGTGGACGCAAGAAAATGCTCGGTGTCGGAAAGCAATTTCCAATCGGACTGAAAACTATCCCGAAGGTTATTGAAAAGTCTTGTTGTAAGTTTTTCGGGCATACGGTATGATACATTCCTCTCAGTATGAAAATAGTGGTAACGGCAGATATCCATGCAAACATCGAAGCGCTCAACGCTGTACTGGATTCCGTCAACGGGCACTACGATGGTTTTATCTCGCTCGGCGATATGGTCAGCTACGGTCCAGATCCGGAAACCTGCATTCAACGGATAAAAGCATTAAAAAAGCACGCACGCCCGTGCATTCTTCTGGCAGGGAATCACGAAGAAGGCTTACTGAAAAGGCTTCCGTCCGACTGGTTCGGCGAAAATGCCCGCCGCTCGCTCAAAAAAACCGCACAGCTCATTTCATGGAAAAGCCGATTCTTCTTAGCGGGCTTGCGTTCGCTCTTCTTTTTATCCGAAAAGACCCTGCTAGTACACGGCTCTCCGTTGGAACCCGTCACCGAATATCTGCACGGCGGGGAAGAAACAGCCATATCGCTCCAGTACCTGTGTGCAGAAGGTTTTAAGCTCTGCTTTTGCGGACACACGCACCAAGCTGCCGTTTATTCCGCTGATCGGGGAATCTACGAGACATTATATCCCGAGCCGGAGCAAACGGTATCGCTCGATAGGGATTGCTGCATTGTCAATCCGGGCAGCGTGGGGTTCCCGCGCGTATTCGGCGCAGCTGCGGGCGGAGCGGCAGCGCTTGCCGATAAAGCGCATTTTCCTGCATATTTTGCACTGTGGGAT
>CAUVHB010000139.1:0-4784 GCA_963551335.1 uncultured Treponema sp. | reverse complement strand
ACTGCTAAACTGAGTATAAAGGCAACGCCCGAAAGATTGGCACGGAGTTTTATTCCAATAATATTCATGACACCTCTTAATCCTTTCGATAAAACTATGCAAGATTCAACCCATGCACGATTATCGATTTTTATAGAGGGCGCGTCAATAGAAGAGAAAAGACCCGTTAGAATCCGCTCAGTAACCTACGCACCTCATCCGCATCCGTTATCAAATGCCACTGGACATTCTGCACGATTGCAAATAGTCTTTCTTGGCATTCTACTGCCAGTTTTTCTGCTCCGCGCATATCTTGAGCCTTTGTCTCCAACAATATATAGAGATTTTTATGCGCTTCGGTTTCAACGGCATATACAAAATCGGGCGTGGTGCTTCCGCCGGTGTAGGTCGGCACCTTAATCGCTCTACGCGGGATTTTACCAAATACGGTGATTTTCTGCGGCGGACTTATTTTTAAGATAGCATGTTCAGGCTGTTCGCTGTCATAAAAAAGAGGCGTCTCATATAAATTTCGGGGGTCGTCTGCGATATCCGCCGCCTCGAAATTGCCAACATATCCGGCGGGCAACTCACTTACAAAGCTGCCGTTTTGCAAAATAGCTGTCTCCGCTGTAAAATGTAAAGCATCGTACGTATATTTTGCGGCAAAGGTTTCTACAAATTTTTGACACCATAGCGCAATAATTTTTTCAAGTGAGTTTTGGTTTAGTTGAGCGTTCACGGCAGCTGTATCAAGTCCTGCAGCAGCATGTTCGCGCAGCGCCTTCCATAGCTGCGTATGAAGTATCTGTACCGGAAGTGCCGTCCTCTGTGCAAGCTTTTCTACAAATTCGTTATAGGGTATCTTTCCCAAAGGATGATTGGTTGCTATTGTCAGCGTTTTTTCTTCCAGCATGATTTTTCTGTCCGCAGTTTTTCTCGTTCCTTTAACGGTTACCATTACCGCTTTGTTGTCATCAAATACACCGTCCGTCCGCAATACTTGCCCAAACAAATCGCTGACAATACCCGTATCAATCCGTTCGAACGAAAGCATATAGCGTTTTGAAACCTCTTGCCAAAACTCTGCTATCTTTTTCCAATTATTGGTACGTAGTTTTATTTTCTTTTGCTTTTCTGTGATTAATGGCGATGTAATCTTTCCGTTTTTAATCTGGGTTTGCAAAAGCTCAGGATACAGGGCAAGGAGTTTTTCATATCCGCCGTCCTTAAACGCATTTGCCCGATTGACAATTTCTGCGGCATCAAGCTGCTCAAGCAAAGACTCTGGGTTTATATTTCGACTCTTACAAATAATTGTAATCATCTCCGGTGTCAATAGTTCTTTATTCAAAACGATCTTTGCATCACGGTTAATTTCTCCAATCAATTTTTCGGCAAAATCTTTTTCATCCCATCCGATAATAAAGTTCAGTTTCCATGCTTCATTCGATAATCTATTTCCCTTTTCATCTACCGGCAGCCGAAGTCCGCGTCCTACTTCTTGTATTTTGCTTGTTTCGCTTCCGCTTGTCCGTAATTTACAGATGGTAAAAACATTCGGATTATCCCAACCTTCACGAAGCGTCCATTTAGAAAAGAAAAAACGCCGGATATTCCACTCACCATTCGCTTTTTTGAACGATAGCGTCCGCTCTTTATGCAGAATATCCTCACGCTCCTCAGCCACGGCGCTCTCATCAGGTTCCCCCCAATCTCGAGCAAAATATCCGCCGTGAGATACTCCTATATTCTTTTTTGTTGCCGCTAAATAATCATGGTAGTCCCCGCTTCTATATTCCGCTAATAACGCATCAAGCTTTGCTTTGAGTAATTTCTCAAATGTACATTTGAGCCACCCGTTTTTTTCACGGTAACTGGTAATGCTGTCGATAAAAAATAATGTATGCGTTTTTACTTTGTAACCATTGCGATGGAAATTTTTTATTTCCGTTTCAAAGTGCGCATCTACAGCTTGCTGCAACAGCAATTCCTGATATGCATTGCTAAACACACCTTCAATAAGCTCCATACCTACAGCGAGTTCCAAACCGGTTGATAATTGTTTGTTTCCATCATATCTAACATCACCTTCAAATCTACCGCCGGTCATACTCAAGTTTTCTCCGATCTTTACCAGCCATTCTTTATTGTTCTTACTGAGAACCAATTCCTTACCGGTAACACTTTTTACCCGATATCGATCCGCTGCATTTTCCGGTAAATGAGGAAACTGAACATCAACGCCCTTTACCAAATCTTGATTAAATGCTTCCACAGCCCCTAAATCAAATTGCGGTGTGCCGCGGTAAAAATCTTTTTTGATAACTGAACTTGTACCCTTTCCTGTTTTTATGTCAGGAAAGGTTGCCCCAAATCTGATAATAACCTGCGGACTTATTTTTTCCATAATATTTGCGTATGATTTACCGTCGCGTTTGAGCCGATGCGGTTCATCAATGATCAGTATGGGTAAGGTATTTTTAATGGCATCGATAGGACACGCATAACCGCCGAATAATGTCTGGTCATAATCATCTTTGAACAACGCACTATCAGCGCGGTCTAAAAAGCCTTTATCGCTCAGCAGCAAACATTGAATAGTATTTTTTTCATTCTTGGTTGCTTCACAAAATTGCATAAGCGCTACCGGAATATTTTTACGTTTCCCCTTTTTGGTAGTAAAATCACCTGCACTGACGGTTTGCAATTCAATTTTTTTGTTAGGAAAAAATGTGCTGAAGTGCTGCCGCGCATAATCGCTTTGGATAAAATTTTTTGTCCCTTCTTTTATGGCTAAAGACGGTACCACAATAATAAATTTGTACAGCCCGTATTTTTGATGCAGCTCATATATTGCACGTGTATACACATACGTTTTTCCCGTTCCTGTTTCCATTTTAATATCGATAAAAGACTGTTCTCTATCGGTCGCAGTCTTCTCATCAGCATTTTGTAATACCGGATTAGCATAAAAAAAATTGGGTTGCATAGCTGCAAGCGCAGGAAAGTTATTTAAAACGGCATTTAACGCATCCCGCTGATGTTGTAACGCTTCTAAATGTATATTCATGGTTAGTATCTCTTTTCTATTACAACTTGATTATTCAAACTCTGCTGTACATTTATTTCGAGCTCCCGCATACTTTCTAAAGTAAACGAATAACCGTAACAAATAATCGTCCGCACATTGAGCTGATTGGTGCCTATAAGATTTAAGAGCGTTTTCGTTTGCTCTTTACCCCAGCCTTGATGAATGAGATACACCATTGCATTAGTATCATAATACGCAGTATATCCTGCAATCATTTTTTCCTGCATGGTAGAGTCGAGTTTATAACCGTCAGCAACCATCCACGTATATAAAATGACTTCTGCGCCGCCCATTGCAGCAACCATATCATCAGGTATCAACACATTTTGCTCCGGATCAAATGCTTCGATTTTATTGAGTGTTTGTTCTGCAGGTTCTTTTACAGAATAGCGTTTAAAACCGCTTGCATCCCCAATGTGTTCTGCAGCCCTTTTGATGCGCTCCACGGTAATTGCATCAATCGTTGTGTAACCAGCTTTGCGCGCCTCACTATCAGCTGGTGTCGGTTCATCAATATTGCACAGTATCCATCTGCGGTTTCCACCGTCTTCGGCATTCAGCTGCATAACCGCATGAGCGGTAGTCCCACTGCCTGCAAAAAAGTCGAGGATGAGCGAAGATTTGTTGTGAACTGTTACTCCAAAAACTAATTCTTTAATTAATGATATTGGCTTAGGAAAATCAAACAGTTCTTGCATTCTTAAAATACTCAAATCATCATTTCCTGTTTTGTTTAGATGCTTCATAACAGTATAAAATTTTGATGTATCATCTGCAATTTTTCGATAGCGTCCAACAATATGCTTATTATTTTTTGCGATTAGAGTATAATTACCATTTGAAACACCTCTATCGAGTTCATCTTTTTTTGATTGTCCATGCCACTTCGTAATTTCTTCATAATAACAAGTTCCATATTTGCCAAATTCTTTTCGCAACCAATCTGTTTCAATCCAGTAATATTCATTGTTTATTTTGACAACTTTACCGCGAATATCTTTCGGTTTACCTAACGGCACGAATTGAGAAATATTTTTTGCATAGGCTAATAAATAATCATGCCCGATAACGGCTTGTTTGGCTAATCCTCCGCCTTCAGATCGAATAACAATGAATTCCGCCACAAAATTTCCCTCCCCGAAAATCTCATCGCACAGCAGTTTGAGGTTGGCTTGTTCGTTATCGTCGATACTGATAAACATAACGCCCGAATCTTTTAAAAGCGTCCGCGCAAGTTTTAGGCGAGGATACATAAAGGTAAGCCATGCGGAATGGGAGCTTCTACCGTTTATACTATGCAGCCGTTTTATTTCGGCATCTGTGAGACCGAGCATATTTTTTAATTTTTCATCGCTAAAATCAAATGTATCATTATAGACAAATTCTTTACCGGTGTTATACGGCGGATCGATGTAAATCATATCTACACTGTTCCGGTATGCATTTTGTAAATGTTTGAGTACTTCAAGATTGTCGCCGGTAAAAAAAATATTACCGCTCTGTTTGTTTTCAGTTTTACTGTTGTGTGCCGCATCGGGAATGATTACCGTGGTAGGAGCGGTTCCACTTTGTAGCCGAGCATAATCTTTGCCAATCCATTTAAGCTGGTAGCCGTCAGTTGCTTCATCGGGATCATGCCAGTCAAGTTTAAAATCGTTGTTAAAATGTAAGCGCTCTCTAACACCGGACGGCGGCGCTATTGATTGATTGA
>CAUVHB010000138.1:0-4852 GCA_963551335.1 uncultured Treponema sp. | reverse complement strand
TTATTCTCCGCACCTTGTGCAGAACACTAGCCATGCGGATGGGCTTTGTGGTAGAGCGCTTGGAGCTGAGCTGCCGTGATGTGTGTGTATCGTTGGGTCGTGGTGATAGAGCTGTGACCTAACAGTTCCTGCACAACTCGTATGTCTGCCCCGCGCGTGATGAACATCGAGGCAAAGCTGTGCCGGAAGGCGTGCGGCGTCAGTTTTTTATAGTTCGGGAGTAGGGCGGTGTACCGATTGATAATGTATCGGAGGCCCTGTGTCGTAAGCGCCCCGCCGCGGCAGTTTAAAAAAAGCGCTTCTTCTGCAATTTCGGTCTTTAATCCGTCCTGTCCTTTGAGGTAGGCAATCAACTCTGCGCGCTCGACCAAATAGCGCTGCACCGCTTCCCGCGCAAAGTCCGCAAAGAACACCTTGCGTTCTTTGCTCCCTTTTCCCTGCACGATTGCCCAGCGGCAATCTCCTTTTAAATCGGTTATTTTCAGTCCTTGCAGCTCTGCCGCGCGGCATCCGGTGGAGTAAAGCGATGAAAAGATTGCCGCGTCGCGGGCGTACCAAAGAATGCCCGCTTCTTTGGGAAATTCGCAAAAGCGCTCCGCTTCGTCGGGGAATAGGAAGCGGGGCAGCTTATCTGGCTGTTTAAGGTTGCGGACGCTCGCGGCAGGATTTGTGGTGCAGAGCCCTTTTTGTAGGGCATAACGGTATAAGCCCCGCACGCAGGAGAGGGTGCGGTTGATGCTTGCCGGTGCAAAATGCCGGTTACCAAGCTCTGCGATAAAGATACGCACCTGTGTTCGGGTAACCTCGGTAAAGGGCAGTTCATTTTCTGCAAGCCAATCCGAAAAAAGCTTGAGGTCGTTTCGGTATGCTTCAATGGTTTTTTCGGAAAAATGCCGCACCCCTGCGCTGTAGGCGAGGTATTCTGCAAAGACGTGATCCATTGGCTAGTCGATATCCCGATCTTCTACACCTTCGACAACACTATGCAGGTAATCGCAATCGGGGTTGACACAGGCTTTATAGCTTCCGTTCTTTTTATCGTATTTTTCCACCATAAACCAGCCGCATTTAGGACACACTGCGTTGATCGGTTTAAAGTGAGAGATAAAATCGCACTTTGGAAAGTTGGTACAGCCGAAGAATTCTTTACCGCGCCCTTTTGCCCGTCGGGACACAATGTCTCCGCCGCATCCGGGACGCGGACATTTCGCGAGCGGAATGGATTTGGTATTGCGGCATTCGGGGAACCCTTCGCAGGCCAAGAAAAAACCGAAACGGCCGAGCTTTTTCATCATCCTTTTTCCGCATTTTTCACACGTGAAGTTTGTCGGCTCGTCAAGGCTGCCCTTCAAACTGCCAACATGCGCCATGACCGAATCCACCTGTGTGATAAACGGATTGTAGAACGCTCCGATAATCTGTGACCAGTCGGCGTTGTGTTCTTCTATTTCGTCCAGTTTTTGTTCCATACCGGCGGTAAAGTTGACGTCAATTACATCGTTGAAGTTCGCAACTAACAGATCATTGATTATTCTGCCGAGCTGAGTGGGGACGAGCTGTTTATTGGAACGGTTGACATAGTAGCGATCGAGTAGTACCGAAATAATCGGTGCATACGTTGAAGGGCGCCCAATACCTTTTTGTTCGAGCATCTTAACGATACTGGCATCGGTATAGCGGGCAGGTCCCTGCGTAAAGTGCTGCTCTGGTGTAAAGCTGTCTACCGTCAGAATGTCGCCGGTTTTTAACGCCGGTAATGTTTTGCCTTTTTCTTCTTTTGAAAGGAGAAGATTCAGCACTGTATAAAAGCCTGCGTCCGTTATCTTGGTAGAAGCCGTTCTAAAAATCGCGTCCCCTGCGGAAATTTCATAGCTGCGCGTTTCAGTTTTTGCGCCGTTCATTTGACTCGCGACAAAACGCTCCCAGATAAGGGTGTAAAGGCGTAATTGGTCGCGGTTAAGGTAGTCCTTTAAGTAGTCGGGCGTGTACGTACAGTACGTTGGGCGGATTCCTTCGTGAGCATCCTGCGCCTTTGCTCCGACGCTGTAGAAATTGGGTTTTTCCGGCAAACAGGATGGATGATGCTCTCCTATCCATTTGCGCACTTCTGCAAGGGCAACATCAGAGATGCGTACCGAGTCGGTACGCATATAGGTGATTAAACCGACACGGCTTGAGCCGACGGCGATGCCTTCGTACAGCTGCTGAGCAATCTGCATCGTTTTACGGGAGGTAAACCCAAGTCTATTCGCTGCCGTTTGCTGCATCGTGGAGGTTGTAAACGGCGGTTTAGGATGGATGGTTTTTTGGGTACTTTTAACATCGGAAACAGTCGCCTCTTTCCCGCGTAAGACGTCGATAATCACCTGTACCTCACGCTCGTTCTTTAGCGTCGGTTTTTCTCCTTTATATAACGCGAGCTGAGCGTTAAAGGCTGTTTTCCCCTTTTTAAAGGCGCCTTCCAGCGTCCAAAATTCTTCGGGGATAAAACTTTCTACTTCCGCTTCCCGCTCGCAGATAAGGCGCAGCGCAACTGATTGTACGCGACCTGCGGAAAGTCCGTTCTTTACTTTTTGCCAGAGTAGGGGCGAAAGATTATAGCCAACAAGCCGGTCGAGTACGCGGCGGGCTTTTTGCGCATTGACCTTTGCCTCGTCGATGTCCATCGGATTTTGCACGGCGGTTTTAATCGCCTGCGGGGTAATTTCGTTAAAGACGATACGGTTTATCGGTACATCTTCGCATTTTTCTCGTATCGCCTTGCACAGATGATAGGCAATTGCCTCCCCTTCGCGGTCATTATCACTTGCGAGAAAGACATGCTTTGCGTTTTTTGCATCTTGCTGCAGTTCTTTTAACAGTTTAGCCCTGCCGCGTACGGTGATATATTCGGGCTGAAATCCGTGTTCGATATCGATTGCAATGCGTGACTTTGGCAGATCGATCAAGTGTCCCATCGAAGCCTTAACCGTATAGCCGCTGCCTAAATACTTTTCGATTGTTTTTGCTTTTGCCGGAGACTCTACGATAATCAAGTTTGTCTTTTTTACTTTTGTTGCGGTTTTTTTTGCCATTTATGGTGCTCCTTTCTTAAATAAAGGTAGTTGTATGTGCTGCTCGCGCTGTAAATACTGCAAAGTCGGATGCGCCCATTCGCGTAAAAGGTCGCCGGCATGTTCTACCGGAATTGCGCCATCCTCCGCAAGTTTTTTGCATCCGGTATTCTGTACGGAATCCTGTATTCCTGCGTATGTACATACGTCGCGTCCTTGCTCAAGGGCAAAGTCTGCCGTAATAAGCGCTCCTGATTTTGCCGGCGCTTCGACGACAACGGTTGCGCGGGCTAATCCCGAAATCAGCCGGTTACGCTGCGGAAAGCGGTAGGCGAGCGGCGGCTCTCCGGGGGCGTATTCGCTGAGAATACAGCCGCCCCTTTCGAGAATGCTGCCTGCAAGCCGTGCATTGCTTTGCGGATACAGCCGGTCAAGTCCGCATGCAAGCACCGCCGTCGTGAGCCCGCCGCCCTCGAGGGCGCCCCGATGCGCAAAGGTGTCGATACCGCGTGCCAGCCCCGAAATAACGGGGATGCCTGCGTGTCCGCATTCGGCGCCAAGCTGGAGCGCCGCTTTCATACCGTTCCCAGTGGGGCGGCGCGTACCGACAATTGCCGCTGCGGGGGTATCCGCTTGCGGTAACACACCGCGGTAGTACAGCAAAAAGGGCGCATCGGGAATTTCCCGCAGCAAAGGAGGAAAGTCGGCATCATCGTAAAATGTCATGTTGATGCGGCAATACTTCATCAGCGCTTCGGCTTTTTCCACTGCCTGCGGCAGTTGCTCGGGCTTATAACTGCGTGTGCGTAGTGTCCGCTGTACAATCCTGCTGAGCGTATCTATTGAACTTACTGTAAGTGCTTGTAAAGTGTCAAGCGTACGGGCAAGTAAAAGGCGTTCGCTACCCTTGAGAAAAGAGCAATAAGAGAGCGCGATATAAAGTTTTCGCTTTTCGGAATCGATTTGTGTATTCATTATTATATTTTTTGTAGAACCCTATTATCTGCCCGCTGTTTTGCAGCTGCCGAACTGTTAGCGCCGTGCATTTTCTACGAAAGCTTTGTTGCGTTCGGCATCGGCACGCTGTTCGGCGCTTCCGCTTGTTTTGATAATGCGATCGTAGGCGGCTATCGCTTTTTCGTATTGACCGGTCATGTAATATGCTCGTCCAAGGATGAATAAGGAGTCCAGCGGCTTTTTTTCACGGGCTGCAACCGGCTCCATAATCGCGATAGCATCCTCTGGTCGGTTTAATTCAAAAACATAGAGTACGGACAGTGCGTATACTGCCCGCGTATAGGTTGGATCAAGCTCCACGGCGCGTTTATAGGCGGAAACAGACAGGTCAAAATAGGCTTGACGTTCGCCGAGGCTCATATTAGGGTAATCGAGGGTGCTTTTTGCAATAATAGCGGCACATACGCCGATTTGATAAAATACATGCTGATTTTCTGGAAAATATTCTAATGCGCTGCGAAAGGATTCCAGCGCTTTTTTGTACATCTTTTTATCCATGTACCGTCGGCCGAGTATTTTGTACCAAATGCCGACCCGCTGTTCCATAGTTAGGATTTCGTTGACCTTTCCCTGATACTTTTGTATGGCCGATTCCAATTCTTGTATAGAAGACGGATTTTTGACTCCCATCTCCATATCCTGCATCCGCCGAATAAAGGCATTATCCTTACAGGCAGTAAAAAGGAAAAGAATTGAACACAACAGCCCCGCATACGGAACTTTTTTTGATTTCATGTAAACCTTCCTTAAAATTGAACAACTGAACAAAGTGTGAACTTTGG
>CAUVHB010000137.1:0-4882 GCA_963551335.1 uncultured Treponema sp. | reverse complement strand
GGTTCCGGAAGCGGCCAGCAGATGAATAACGGCAATCGGGAAACATATCAGCGATCAAATGCCCCTTCGGCATATCAGGCTCGGCAAAGTGCACCGCCGCCAAATGACGGTTATGAAGCCGATTTTGATAACCCTAATTATGACAATATTCCATTTTAAGGAGAACTGAACATGGCAGATGAAACACTGAATACCGCTGAAGTAGATACAAATACACAGGAAAATCCCCGCGAAGGCGGCGGAGATGAACGCCAAGGGAATAAAAAAGGAAAAGCGTTTTTCCGCAAAAAGGTTTGCCGCTTCTGTGCGCAGAAAGCAAAGATCGATTATAAAGACCCCGATTCCTTGCGGCGTTTTATTACCGAACGCGGAAAGATTTTACCGCGCCGTATTACCGGCACCTGTGCAAAGCACCAGCGTAAGCTCGCGCTCGAAATTAAGCGCGCTCGCGCACTTGCATTACTTCCCTACGTTGTAGACTAATAGCACATTGTAGGCTGACCGTTATTTCTCCCAAAAACTGGTGGTTTTAGGAGCGGTTGAATGCGCTGCCGACAGCTTCCAACTCCTGGAATACAAGTCGGCTGTCTTTTTATGATTATGGGGATGTCTCAAAAGTAATCAACTTTTCATCCCCGCTTATGAGGAGCTTGAAATGAAAGTAATTTTGAATGAAGATGTAAAACACCTCGGTGAAGAGGGCGATATTAAGGACGTTGCCAAGGGATATGCGCGTAATTACCTTTTTCCGCGGAATTTAGCCGTTCCCTGCAATTCTTTTACCCTTGCCCATTTCGAAAGCCGCAAGGAAGAGATAGAACAGCGCAAGGCTGTTAAGCGGCAAAATGCAGCCGGTTTAAAAGAACGGCTTGAAGCGCTGACGCTTACCATCGTAATGCCAGCAGGTCCCAATGGGAAGCTGTATGGCGCCGTTACCAACCAAACGGTTTCCGACGAGTTGCAGAAACTCGGATTTGAAATCGAACGGAAACGGATTGAACTGCCCGGTCTTACCTTTAAGAGCGTGGGACATTACAACGCGACGCTTAAACTCTATGAAGCGGCTGTTGCGGTACTCCCCATCGTGGTAGAAGCTCAGCCTGAAGCCGAAAAAACAGCTGAAGCAAAACCGGAAAAACGCTCGCGCCGCCGTCAAGAAGAAACTGACGCCGAAGCTCAGCCGGCAGCAACGGAAAGTGTTCAAGCCGAAGCCTCCCAAGAAGAAGTAAAAGCAGAAGCGCCTACCGAAACACAAGAGTAACCGGCTTCTTTTATCGTTATTATAGAGAGGAAACGGTTACATCACGCATTATAAAAGAGAAGTTCTATTAGGGCTTCTCTTTTCTTTTTTAGGGCAGCGATAAAAACTATTGGGGAAAACACAATGTCGGATATGATAAAACAGCTTTCTACTTTAAAAGATAAAATCCCGCCGAATAATCCGGAGGCGGAGCAAGCCGTACTGGGAGCTATTCTCCTTGACTCAGACGCTATCGGAACGGTTTTGCAGTATATCCGTGCAGAAAGTTTTTATACAATTGCCCATCAAAAAATCTTTCAGGCTGTTATCGATCTCTATAATGGAGGACAACGAGTTGACCTCCTCGTTATCAGCGAACATCTGCGGCAAGCAGGATTGCTTGATTCAGTCGGCGGTACAGCGTATATCGCTTCGCTTACCGATACCGTTCCAAGCGCCGCAAATGTCGCCTATTATGCAAAAATTGTTCTTGATGCCGCTATCCGCCGATCGCTTCTGAGAGTTTCACATCAGATTTATGCCGATGTTTTTGACCAAACGGTTGCCTACTCTTCCGTGCTGGAACAGGCGCAGAAAAATATCTTCGATTTAACTGATGCGGGGCAATCGGCAACTTTCCATACGCCCAAAGATCTTATTCTTGAAGCAATCGAAATTATTGAAGCGCGCGCAAAACACCGCGATGAGTTTTCAGGGATTCCCTCCGGTTTTGAATTTTTGGATAGCCTTACCAGCGGCTTCCAAAATTCTGAACTCATTATCATTGGAGCGCGCCCTTCAATCGGAAAAACCGCGTTGGCGCTCACCATTGCTGACTATATTTCGGTAACAAAAAAAATACCGGTTGCGTTCTTTTCGCTCGAAATGTCTAATATGCAGTTGATACACCGGTTATTCTCTTTGGAATCGCGGGTCTCTTCTTCTAAAATTCGTTCCGGCAACTTACAGACATCCGATTTTCAAAAACTACAAGATGCGGCGGGCAGGCTCTATGATGCGCCACTCTACATCGTCGATATGCCGAATATGAAGCTGCTTGATTTACGGGCAATGGCGCGTCAGCTCTGTTTGCAGGAAGGGGTAAAAATTATTTTTATCGATTACCTCGGTTTAATTGCTTCGGAAAACAATGCTATCCCGCGTCATGAACGTTTTGCAGAAATTTCTCAATCACTAAAAAGCCTCGCACGCGAACTCAATATTCCGGTTATAGCACTATCACAGGTCGGTCGCGATGCTGAAGGAACCGCACCGACGCTTGCCAATTTGCGGGAATCCGGTGCGATTGAACAGGATGCCGATGTCGTTATGTTTTTACACAGAGAAAAACGCGAAAGCCCCGACACCGAACTCATCGTCGCAAAACAACGCAACGGACCTGTCGCGACCGTCAACCTTGAGTTTATCAGTGAATGCACCCGCTTTGTTTCCAAGACGCGGAACGAATAATGTCTGCATAATACCCACGTTAAAGATGGGTGTTCCCACTGCTCCCATGGCAGTTACCCTATGGAAAACGAGACTGCTCACGCATGCCTCATTCTTTTTCACGTTGCAGTGGAAGATAGCCCTGCATAAGCTCAAACCGTTTTGTAAAATACTTTTTTTCTTTTTCGTTGAGCGTATTGATCCACTCCTGTGTAAAACGCTTGACAACCGGATAAGCCGGTTCGTTATATTGTGTTATAAGCAAGGGTAAAATCGAAAAGTCTGCCCTACCCGCTTCGTTCCGTGTACACGTTACTTGCAGCAACACGGCGTCCCCCGTATATTCCCTGTAAAATGAAGGATCATCGTATCGCGTATTCCAACGCTGCCCTGAAATAAAATTTCCCATGGAATACATACAAAAAACCTTGCATTGTTCTGACAAAACTATTTTTTCCATAGCAAGCATATCATCATCAGACATATTCTCAGACGTCTGAACGTGAGTGGGCGCTTCGATTTTGGTCTTCCTCTTGGTAGTGGCGGTTATTTGAGCGGCTGGTGTTCCGACTGGAGCAGCAGATACCGCTACCGGACGTTCCACTGTAATGGTCTCCCACGATTGCATCACATGAGGATGATGAGCCCAGATAATATCAACACCCGCTTCTCCAAGCTGTTTAAACCACGCTTTTTTTGCTTCGGAAACAGTGCGTCCATACTCAGGTTCATTGAGATGGAGCGCCAAAACAAATATATCGCAAGGGTATGTGTTCCGCGCCTCTTTAATAGTTGAAAGAAGCGCCGCCCTCCCCTGTTTTGTCGGGGCGCTGTAATACAGCCGATTCTTTGATGAATCATAAGAATTCAAAATCTCGGTAATGGAACAAAAGAGAATATTCCAGCCTTTATAAAAAAATGGTGTTACATGTATACGCTCATTTTCGGAATCCTTTAAGCCGGAAAATATCAAGAATGGAGGCAGCATATCGGCAGTGCGCCGTTCCTGTTGAACGGTCCGTACTGCGGTCAGCGTCCCGTCAATACCAGTTCGCCCGTGATCGTTTGTATGGTTATTTGCAAAACTCAATACATCAAAACCGGCTTGAACGGCTGCGCGTAAGTAAGACGTATGTACATTAAAGTTGGGATATGTTGAAAACGGCAGCGCATCGCATACCGGTGTTTCGATGTTTACAAAGCTTAAATCATCATCATGTAATATTTCTTCAACATCTTTGTATATTAAATCATACATCTTCATATTAAAGTTTATGTTATGAGCCATAAGATCGCCGGCAAAGGTCAGTACAAGCGGCGGCGTAGGAGGGAATATTCGCGTTGAAGAAGTGTTATTATTTGCAGATGAAGCGGTACCGTCTTGACCGGTTCGATCGTCATTGGTTTGTGCAGAAGCGGCGATGACACAACAGGAAAAAAGAATAGGAAATATGAAAGCGGTTAATCGACGCATACGCTTCCTCCTCAAGATCGATTGAGTATGCGGGGAATGGGAAAAATATTCAAGCGGCAAAACAACAAAACCGGATGTTTCTACCTTGCCTTTTTAAAGAAAATATGATAGACTGTAGGCAAATGGATACAGTATCACTTAATAACCTGGTATTTTCTAATACTAAAAACGGATCCGTTGAGCTAGATGCTTCAACTCTTGCTGGATTAAAAAAGATGCCTGTCGATATATTCGATAACGTCTATGTTGGTGATGTAAAACCGCATGCGCTTATCCTTTGTGTTGACGTACGCGGATTCAGCAATTTTCTCTGTTCACATGATGAAGAGGCGGTGTTTTCGCTCATTACCTCGTTTACATCCAACTTTTTGTCTTGTGTAAATCAATTCGGATACGGATGTTCCTATTATAAGCTCCTTGGAGATGGCGCATTAGTTATCTGGGATGACACAACTCCGACAACATTAGGTGAAGCCATCATGGTGTTTCAGACCTATACCGAATTCCTCGCTGAAGAGCTTTTTCGTCCTTATCCCGAATTAGGACTTGGCGGCGCGTTGGTGATGGAAAAGGTATACAAGTATGAAATTTCTGCGGAAGCATCTGCCTTAAAATATCGAGATTACGTCGGTTATGGTATTAACCTTGCGTGCCGGTTGCAGGGGCTTGCAGGAAAATCGGAATTGATTATCAATAAAAAACTTGCAGATCTGAATGCA
>CAUVHB010000136.1:0-4892 GCA_963551335.1 uncultured Treponema sp. | reverse complement strand
AAAGCTTCGCCTTTGGCAATTTTTTTAACACGGTCAACAACTTCATCAAGATAAGCTCTATCATAATAGCGTAAACTATTCAATTGAAAAAATACCCTTGTTCAATTGGGAAAAGTGTGCAATAATAAGGACAAATGGCTATTAGTGTAAAGTTACCGGATATTTTACGCACGTATGCGTTGCGTTTTAATAGTCCGTTTGTTGGAATTAGTGAATTAACCGATTATTTACGAAAGTATGCTCAAAAAAATATAGCGGAAAAACCCGATTGCGCTTCTTTTATCGATATATCGGAAAGCAGGTTGGTAACGGAGCTGGAAACCCTTGAATCGGAAGGAAAAGTAGAGCTTCTTGACGATAAGCGAAGAGGAAAAATCGTCTTTGTTCCTTCTTATTTTCTTGATAAAGTAACCCGACAATACGAAGCAATTCGTGAAAAGCCGGAGTTGCCCTTTCCTCTCGCTAGCTCAATACCTCAGAATTTTTCTAAGCGATTTCTCCGTTATATCAGAATCAATACCGATTTTACCGAGTTGCAGCCGGAAGTGGAGAACAATACTTTCTTGTATCAACTTATGTTCCCGGACGACACGCCTCCGCTTATCTTTCCGGGAAATTTTTCTACCGATCAGATGCTCGATTTTGCAATCGCAAAATTGCGGTTTTTCTTTCAGAAAGATGAATTGCGGGATTTTATCCAAAAGAAGTTGATAACAGCTAACCCCGGAAAAGAGTATTCAATTAGAAAATTTATTATTACGCTCCAAGCTCATTCTTCCGAAGCTATGTATACGCTGAAAAAATCAGGCGATGTCTATTTGTATTGGAGTTATCTTTGCTCGGCTATAAAACAGGAATTTTCAAAGAAAACCGAAAAAATGAGCGATGAAATCACCATTTTGCAGGCTATCTTTATTATCGAATACCTGAATAACTATTACCGGAATAAGACACAGCAGGCGCTCCAACGAGAAACTGCACTGAAGAATCTTGATTTGGCTTTGCAAAAGCCTCCATATTATTTTAATAAGGCGGCAATCGTTAATTTTAAGGATTCCCGCGGAGTGCCGTTACTCGGACAATATAGTCAAGGGGATCTTGAAGAATATATACAGAGGAAAACCGGTTCGGACGGTGATTCTAATTTGCCTGATCTGCTCAGTTTCAAAACTCCCGATGGGGAACGATACTACATCATGTTGGATAAAACGGTACCGTTGATTATCTCTTTGGTAAATGATAATCGAAAAAAATTGAGGGATGTGTGCTTAAAGAAATGGTATCAACAGCTGATACGGTTTGAACAAAGTGAAGCGATGCATACCGATTCGGCATTTAACCAGTTGTTAAAGGCCTTATGTGCGGAATATGTACCGATGTTGTATGCCTTACTAGGCGCCCCGTTTATTCCGATGCTTGCAGCTGATAAACGTATTACGGAACACCAAGCCGCGGAGATTCGGAGAATATTTTCCCGCGATCGGCTATTGTCCTACACCGATTTATTTATGTTGAACAGGCAAGAACTTTTAACGGATGCAAAAATTTTATTGCCGTTTTGGTATACGATTCCTGTCATATCTTCTATCATTGCTTTCTTTATGCGTCCGAAAAAGGCGTCCAATTCCGCTCAGTCGGGGAATTCCAAGGCAGGAGCTTTTCCGCAGGCGGAAGGAGCTATCAATAAAAAAGTTTCACCGCGGGAAATTGCGAGCGAGTTGCAGGCTGAGTTTGTTCCTGCAAATAAAACTCTACAGGACTGCATTATTGAGCAGCTTGATCTATGGAATACGATTATCGATCCGGTTATTAGAAAGCAAAATACCGAGGATGTAAATTCCTTTATCAGAGATCAGGTAAAGATGGCGCACAGGACGCAATCTTTTTCCAAACTGACATCCGATCGTATTCGCAATTTGGCTAATGCTATTGTCAGTACGCCCAGTTTGGCAAAAGTAAAAAATAAAGGGGCATTAAGTCTGTATACGGAATACTATATATTATGGCTTGTACTGCACTCAGTGTAGTTCCGAATGTGCCGAAGATAAAACACTCTATAAACAAGAAAAATCAGTGGAGTCTCTATCCGATTGCGTCTTTTCTTTGTATCTTATTTGCATCTTGATACTATGGACACCGCTTAAACTCAATAGGGCGCCTCTAACAACTTCCGTTTTTAAAGATGCTCAATAGATTATGGGCGCTGTTTAATCTTGTAGAAATACGTGCCGCATGACGGTAAATAATGTATTTATGGAGGAAATTATTATGGCTGTATTACACTTAAATCAGGGAAATTTTGATAGCACAATCAACAGCGCTGAAACAGCATTGGTAGATTTTTGGGCGCCGTGGTGCGGACCTTGTAAAATGCTGGGACCCGTTTTTGAAGAAGCGGAAAAAGATGTCAACGGCAAAGCTGTTCTTGCAAAGGTCAATGTAGACGAACAACAAGACCTTGCGGTGCGATTCGGCGTTACCAGTATTCCGACGCTCATTCTTTTCAAAAAGGGCAAAGAAGTAAAACGCTCACTCGGATTTATTGATAAAGCGAAGATACTTGCAATGCTCTAACCAAGCGGACAATTATCATACCCCGATCCAAGGTCGGGGTATTTCTCCACTACATCAAGTAAAAAGCTATGTTAGAAAGTACAGATCGGTCGAGCAGTTTTTGCCGGCAGAGCCGCCTCATTTAGATACCCGCCTTATATACCCGTTTTAACGAAAGCGTTTTTTTTGTTTCCGCTGATACCCGTGCGATAATGCCGCAAAAGAGCGCCTGTCCTGCTTCCGGTATGCTGAATGTTTGCGGCGTAAGAATGAGGCTACGGGCTAAAGCGGCCTCGATAGAGCTGCCGATGATTGAATGGAGCGCCCCGATCATCCCTGCGTCGGTAATGTAGCCGGTGCCGTCCGCGAGGATACGCTCATCGGCAGTTTGCGTATGGGTATGAGAGCCAAACACGCAGGAGGCGCGCCCGTCAAGATAATACGCCACGGCTTCTTTTTCCGGTACCGATTCCGCATGAAAATCAACCATGACGATCCCATCAGGCTGTTCCGCCAATAAACGGTCAGCCGTTTGGAACGGGCAATCGATCGGGCGCATATTTTCCCTTCCTTGTATATTGAGTACCGTCAATGTTCCTTGAGGTTTACGCACCGTGATGATACCGCTGCCCGGTACGAACGGATAGTTTGCGGGGCGCAGTATCCGCGGTTCCTGTCCGAAGCTGGCTCGCAAGTCAAACCGCTCCATACTGTGATTGCCGCCAGTAATAACATCAACTCCGGCTGCGAATAAACGTTGAGCCTGTTCCGGCTCTATGCCGCAACCATTTGCCGCATTTTCGCCGTTTACGATGACAAAATCGAGCTGCTCTTTTTGAATCAGCTCCGGTATCACCCGCACGGCAATCTCAACGCCGAGCGCCCCGCAAATATCGCCGCCGAAAAAAAGACTAAGTTCAGCCATTGCCCCGTCTACCGCGCTCATATTCACAGCTACTGCTTAAACACATCGTACACTTTTTTGAGGGCGGCGGCGAGGGCATCGATGTCTTCCTGCGTATTGTAGATGCCGAGACTTGCGCGGCAGCAGGAGTTGATCCCCATGTAGTCCATCAGCGGCTGCGTGCAGTGGTGTCCGCTTCTTACCATAACGCCTTGCTCGTCCAGAATATACGCCGTATCATGCGAATGCACAGCTTTAACATTAAAGGCGACCGTTGGTACCCGCTGCTGCGCGTCCGTATGGTATGCCTCTACGAAGTCGAGGCTTTTTAGGGTGGTTACCAGCGAGCGGTGCAATCCTTCCACATAGCGGTGCGCTTCCTCAAGTCCGAGCTTTTTCAAAAAGCTGATACTCAACTGTAAGGAATGAATCGCAGCGGTGTCCAGCGTACCGCCTTCATACTTTGCGCCGCCCGCTTTAAACTCGCTGGTTTGCTCACCGACATACTCAATCATGCTGCCGCCGTAGAGGAAGGGCGGCATTTTTTCGATAAGCGCACGTTTTGCATACAGCACCCCGGCGCCGAACTCCGCATAGAGCTTGTGTCCGGAAAAGGCGAGAAAGTCGCAATCCCACGCCGCAACATCATGCGGAAAGTGCGCGATAGACTGCGCCGCATCGATAACAGCGACGGCGCCGTGTTTATGAGCCTCCGTGATGATCTCCTGTACGGGGAATACAACACCGGTGGTATTCACGGCGGCAGTTACCGCGACAATCTTGGTACGACTGCCGAGCAGGGCTTTAAAAGCCTCCCTATCAAAGTTTCCGTGTTCGTCAAGGTAGACATACCGCAGCGCCGCGCCGGTTTTCCGGGCAACAAACTGCCACGGAATAAGGTTTGCGTGGTGGTTGGCAATCGAAATGATTATTTCATCACCGGCATGGAGCTGTTCTAATCCGTAGCAATAGGCAATAATATTGAGCGATTCGGTAGCATTCTTAGTAAAAATAACCTCGCCGGAATCGTCCGCGCCGATAAAGGCGCTCACCGCAGTGCGGGCAGCTTCAATCAATGCGGAAGACTCCATCGCAAGGGTATGTGAACCCCTCCCTGCGTTCCCGTTACTGCGGGTGTAGTACGCCTGTACCCCGTCCAGCACTGCCTGCGGGCGTTGCGCAGTGGCAGCGGCATCCAAATAGTGAATAGCCCGATTTTGTAAGAGTGGAAAATACTGCTTATACATCATTTCTCTCCAAGGCAAACGCATCAGATATTTTGTTGTATTCCCCGCAGTATAAGTGCACTTATTCAACGAGAATTTCGCCGCGTTGCGGCTCAAATGACCGCCCAATCTCACTTATTCTGCGACTTTTACCTATTCATCTGATACGTTTAGCTTTTTTTCTAAAAAATAAGGCGCAACATTTTATG
>CAUVHB010000135.1:0-4896 GCA_963551335.1 uncultured Treponema sp. | reverse complement strand
CCGAAGCGGTTGCCGTCGCGGTTGCTTCGTGTGCCGTTCGTCAAAAATTAAACCGTGTTGCAACGGATAATGTAGAAAAAACGGTCAAAGACTGTATCTGGAAACCGGAATATTAAAATAGGAGAAAGGCAAGGATGATACAAGTGCGGCTTATACGAGCACACGGGAGCGGTTAGTACCCCGACGCTTGCGTCGGGGTATGTTGATCCGTGCGGAGAGGATAATCTCTGACACTCTCCATCGAGGTTCCTTTTTTGGAACAGTTCCGTGTTGATTCATACCCAAGGACTAATCCCCTGCATTCTGGCGTATTGGGATAGGATAGACTGCGTGTGCGGAGGCAGAAAAAGCACCGTCGGTTTTCTGTATAAGCTGATAAAATTGCACCTTACTAAATAGCCCCGTAGCTGAACCGTCTCCGGTGGCTGTATCTTCAGGGCTTCCCGCTTGCCCTGTGCGAAGCGATAAAAGCGCAAAGCCTCCGTGTGATTTGCCGCGGGGACGCAGGGGACTGCCGGGGTTGATAGCCGTTACAGAGCCGAACCGTTCAATACTTTGAACATGCGTGTGTCCGTGTATGGCGATGGTGCAGCCGAGGCTTTCCGCTGTCATGCTGAGTTTACGCCCGTCAAGTTCAACATGATGCAGATGTCCATGTGTTAAAAAAATGTGCTGCCCTGCAATCATCTTTTGCTGATATACCGGCAATCCGAATGGTTTTTGGCTACCGGTATCGGGAAAAACCGGTGGATAGAGTTGGTTGTCGCAGTTTCCTTGCGCCATAATAATGACGGGCGGAATGGTAATTTTGCCGGCAGCAGCCTCTCGTACAACGGTGAGTATATCTTGCGCTCCGTCCCCCGCAAAGAGGCAGGCATCGCATATTCCGCCAAAGGATGATAAAATCCACCGCACTGCGTCAACTGCCCCGTGCGTGTCGGAAAGTAGCAAAAGGGAAGCGGCATTCGCATACTGCAGCCGATTGTAAAAGCCGGCATCGGCAATAATGCCGTTTTCGCTGCGGGTAAAGCGGTTCATTGTTTTACCTCTGCGGTGTTTCCCTGCGCGTTACTCGCTGCGGCGCCCGTTTCACTATCCGTTTCTCGACCATGCTCGTCGGTAGGAGGCGGTGATAAAATAAGGTAGTTATACGAGCGGATATTGAGTTCAGGGTCTTTATACGGCTGCAGGGTATACTGCGTACCGCCCCACGCGGTTATCCCCCGTTCGTTGAGCATGGCGGTCGTTGTTGCAACTGCCCGGGCAAACCGCGGAAACGGCTCCTGTTCGGGCAGCTCATCGAATTGCGCTACAGCGGTTACGGCACAGAGTACCAGCGTTTGTACATCATGCGCAGGGATATGTACCGCGCGGTCTGCCTTTGCAAAGGAGTCTGGCAGTTCAAAGTCCACGACGACATCACTGTATGCTTCCAGCGGTAAAATCTCTTCCACCGGCAGCAGGGAAAAAATACGCAGGCTCGGATACTTTTCTTTAACGGTACGCAGTATGCGGGCGCCGCCTTCGGGAATACCGAGAGAAATGAGCGCATCCACCGGCTGCGTTGCAAGTTGGTCGGCAATCATCGAAAGCCGCGGCTGTTTGGTTTTAGCCGTCATATCGCGGTAGCTTAAAATATGCAGATTGGTCTTTACGCTCTCTGAATCATAGACCTCAGAAAGATACGTAAATAAATCGGAATACTGATAAAAATCCTTTCCCAGCACAAAAAGAAGGCTCTGGGTAAGTTCTTTCTTTTGATGGGTGGCGCTCGCGGAAGCGTCGGATTTACGGCAAGCGGCAGCGCCTATAGTACAGGCGACCATCACAATGAGTGTGCAGGTCTGAACAAGGGTGCGCAGGAGGCGAGTCGGTATAAAACCGCTCCGTAGATGCGCAGCATACGGCGCATCCGGGAAGACAATAGCAGTGTTTTTTTTCATCATTATATCAGTGGCGTTCAATTTGAAGCCGCAATTCCTTTCAAAAAATTACGGAGGACAAAAGCAATCAGCATTGTCCCTAAAATCATAATGAGAGATAGGGCGTTAATCACCGGCGAAATACCGTACCGCACCATCGAAAATACATAGAGCGGCAGCGTCGTGGATCCGGGACCGGATACAAAAAAGGTGATGACAAAGTCTTCAAGCGAGAGCGTTACCGACATAAAAAAGCCCGATAAAATTGCTGGAAAAATTGCCGGAATGATCACTTTGAACAAGGTCTGCCGCTCCGTAGCGCCGAGGTCGTGAGCTGCTTCCACAATCGAAAAGTCGAACTCTTCAAGGCGGGCAAGCACTAACAAAAACACAAAGGGCAAACAGAAAGTGATATGCGCGATAATAATAGAAAGAAAGCCGAGCGGTATGTTGATTGCCGAAAAGAAAATCAGCGTGGACATACCAATAACGACCTCTGGTAACACCATCGGGAGAATACTTACCGCTTGCACATAGCCCCTGCCCCGAAATCGATACCACTGTACGCCCAGCCCTGCAAAGGTACCGATAATAACGGAACACAGCGCCGAAACAAAGGCAATAAAGATACTGTGCCAAAACGATGTCCACAATTTTTCCGATTCTAAGAACAATGCAGCATACCATTTGAGCGAAAAGCCCGACCAGACAATCGCCTTACCTTCGTTAAAAGAAAACACGGCGATAATGGCAAGGGGTAAAAAGAGGAACAACAGTACGCACACCAGCACCGTGGACGAAAACCAAGAACGGTTGAGATTTTTATATGCGCGTCGGGCATGACGCGCCGGTTCGGATTCCCTCTTGCGTTTCTCGAATTTTTGAACAAACCGTCGGTACGGACTTTTTACCGAACTGTGCCGGTACGGAACCGGTAATTGCTGTTGTATATCTTGCGGTATATCGGACATTATTCCTCCTCCTCATCCCTATTTTCCTGCACGCTTCTCTTGCTTAAAGCTGGCATACATCATCCAGAGAACGCCGATGGCGCTGACAACGGTAATAAGCACTGAAAACGCAGAGGCAAGCGGCCAGTTGCGGATTTTAGTTACCTGATCGACAATCAAATTACCGATCATATAGGAGTCCTTTCCACCGACGAGGAGCGGTACGGTGTAAGAGCCGAATACTGGTATAAAGGTAAAGATGACGGCAGTTAGGATTCCGGCGCGGATATTCGGCAACATCACCTTACAGATAGCCTCTGTTTTGGTAGCGCCGAGATCGCGTGCCGCTTCTAGCAGCGAAAAATCAAACTTGTCGATTGCCGAAAAAATCGGAAAAATGGCATACGGGATGAACATATACACCAGCACCATGATAACAGCTTGCTGATTATATAAAAACGGAATACTTTCCGTAATAAGGTGAAGTTTTTTTAAAAGACCGTTGAGAAAGCCTTGACTGCCAAGTATGGAAATCCACGCATTGATTCTAATCAGAGAATTTGTCCAAAAGGGAATGATAATCAAAAACAAAAAAAACAGCTGATGCTTGCTGCGTGCAATCGCATATCCGGCGGGGAGCGCAAGGATGATACAAATGAGCGTTACAGCAATACTGACACAGAGCGTTCTGATAAAAAGCAGTCCGTAATTCGCGGTAAAAAGCTGCGTATAGGCGCTAAACGTCAGCTGCCGGACTATTCCGCCATACAGGCCCTTTTGCAGAAAGCTGTAGACGGCAATGATGAGCAGCGGAAGCACAAAAAATACGGTGAACCATGCTGCCATCGGGAAGGTATACAAAAAAGCATAGCGGCGGCGGGAATTGTCTTGCGTCATAGTCTTATACCTTTATGTTAAATCTTCGACGATGTAGCCGTCATTTGCCGCCCACGAAACATAGACCTCATCCTTCCATTCTATTTCAGGTCCGTCTTCAAGGTAGTTTTGATGCTGCTTAAAAACCTGCACCACGGTACCGCACTCCAGTTTTACAAAAAATTTTGATTGGAAACCTGAATAAATCGGCTCTTCAACGATGCCGCGGAATATATTTAATTCCTTTGTCGAAGAGGACGGTTTTTCCAATGAGATGCGGATTTTTTCCGGACGGACAGTAAAGCATACCGGCTGCCCTACTTCTGTTTTATCGTAGTCGGTAATCTTTACCGAGGTTCCGAGTGTGGGCGTGTCAAGCGTAACCATAAAGCCGTCCGTATGCGGCTCACACGCAACCACGGTGGCATCAAAGAGGTTAGTTTCGCCGATAAACTTTGCGACAAAGGCTGTAGCCGGCTGCTCGTAAATTTCGTATGGACTACCAATTTGCAGCACCTTCCCCTGATTCATCACCGCGATACGGTCTGAAACGGAAAGCGCCTCGCTTTGATCATGGGTAACAAAAACAAAGGTTATACCGATTTGGTCATGCAGCTTATCAAGCTCAATCAAAAGATTTGCTCGCAGCTTTGCGTCCAATGCCGAAAGCGGTTCATCCAGCAACAGCACCCGCGGTTCGTTAATAAGGGCGCGCGCAATGGCAACCCGCTGCTTCTGTCCGCCGGAAAGCTGGGACGGTTTTTTGTAGAGATGCCCATCGAGCTGTACTAAATGGAGATATTCTTTAACCCGCCGGTCTATTTCGTTCTGCGGGCGCTTGCGTATCCGAAGCGGAAAAGCAATATTTTCGTATACCGACAGGTGTGGAAACAGCGCATAGGTTTGGAATACCGTATTTGACTGCCGTTTATGCGCTTCGATACCGATAATATTTTGCCCATCAAAGGTGATAATCCCCGAATCCGGCTGCTCAAACCCGGCGATGATGCGCAACAGCGTTGTTTTTCCGCACCCCGATGGTCCTAATAATGAAAAGAACTCCCCGCGCTTAATGTTGATAACCGCATTATCTAACGCATGAAAATCCCCAAAAGATTTTGAAACATTTTCTATTGAAATTTCGCACC
>CAUVHB010000134.1:0-4926 GCA_963551335.1 uncultured Treponema sp. | reverse complement strand
TAATGAGCCAGCCGCTCGCTCCTGCGTTACGCATACTGACAACGCCGAAATGCTTGCCGCTGTATTACAGCTGCACTACGGCTCGGTGCTGTCCGCTTCTCATTACAGAAACATCAAAGTTCCCCGTACCGAAGATAAGCGCGGGAAAGCAGCCGACGGGAATACCATCCGGCTCTATATTGGATTGGGTAGAAAGGATGGAACAAGCAAGCGGAGCCTCGCGCAGTTTTTTAGTACCCTGCTTTCCATTCCCGAACATGCTGTTGACCGCATCGAATTATTCGACCGTTTTTCGCTCGCGGATTTACCAGCCGACGCCGCTCACGAGGCTCTGCGGCTTTCAAAGAAAAAAGCAAATATGCCGCACATCCACATTGATACAAAATCGGATAGCGTGAACGAAAAGAATCCGCATACCGCCGGTTACGCAAAAAAAAGCCCTTCACGAAAACTGCGCGAAGGGAACCGGCGCGAAGCCTTTTTCCGCGAAAAAGACACACGCAAAAAACATCCCGTCAGTGCAGGCTCAGCCGCTGCCTATAAAAAACGGAAATAACCTGTTGAAAAGTGTACATCGTGTACACTTTTCAACAATGCGGTAACGTAATCCCCGTCTATTTTCACAAGGGGTACTCTTGAGATTGTATCTATAACGTGTTACTCTAAGGGTACCTATGAAGAATGCTTTACTGGTTCCCTGTGTTTTTTTCTTAAGCCTTTTAAGTGCGATTCTTATCTTTGCCTTTTTTGGAGGGATAGCCTTACGCTATGAAATGGGCATCCCATTCACATCAGAATCTGCGGGTCTCCTTCTTCTCTGTATGGTGCAAGAGGCGTGTTATGTACTTCCGTTAGCAGTGATGTTGGCTATTATCAAAGTGTACACATTTTTAATGCGGCATCCTGCAAAGCTGAGCATAGCCCTTGTGCTGTTCCTTGTGTGTTTAGTATTTACCGTAACGGTTATTATACCGGTCTGTTATGCACAGTTTTCTATCATAGAGGGCGCACTGGCGCTCTACAAGACAACAGCGACCATCGACAAAGCGTTAACTGCTTTTATCAACAAACCGTTCTTGCTGGCTTTATTACAACAAGGTTCCCACAGTCTCTTTTTCGATGTATATGCTGCCTATACTTATACGCAAAATTTTACACCATATCTTTTGTTCGCAGGTGCGCTTTTTTTCTGCATCAGCTCATTTTGGTTTGCATGTATTATCACGCGATGGAATCTATTCAATCTTCTTTTCTTGCTTCTTCTATCCGGCGCCTTGTTGCTCGTATATCCATATATGCAGTCGGAAGGTTTCCGGACAGTATTCATTAATCTTCATATAACAAATGCGGAGAACGGAATATACGGAATTCCAATCGTCTTGTGTGTTGTTGCCGTAGTGTTTCATTCTATAGGCGGTTTAAAAATGCTGCTGATATATTCAAAGACTAAAAAAAGGAGCGCCGCATAAAAATGCCTGAAATGCTAAAGGGCTGGCTGTCCATCCTTATTCACTTTGCAATCGGACTCGGATGCTGTCTCATCTATGTATTTTGTTTCAAAAAAATCGATGTATTGCCGCAATTTTTGCTAAGCCGAAAATTAGCGGAAACGGGTATCTTGTTTATACGGATTATGCCGAGCTTACTGGTCTCCGCCATATTGATAGGATATGCCGTTATTTTGGGTACTTGCGGTCAAAATACCGTACCGAGGTTTTCCAACATATTGCTTCATTACTTAAAAGAAGCATTTATTATGCTTCTTCCGTGCATTACCATTTATATCATATTGATAGAAATAGTAATGCCGTCGCTAGCGGACTACCGGTACTATAGTGAACTTAAAACACATGATTATTATGATTTTATAAAAGAGGCTGATAATGCGTTGCGCGATGGCGATGCCGAAAAAGCGTATGATAAGGCGACGGCAGCGCTAGGAATTTGGAAAAACAATCCGGATGCATTGCAGCTTTTTGATAAGGCTAAAATATTGCATGAATCATACAGTGCCGACCGCAAGCAAAACAACAGCGAACCCGCTTCCGAAACTGCTGAGCCAGAAAACTTGACAGCGGAAAGGGCGCTGTTCATCAGTAAGCGGTTTATGAACAAATATGATTTTTATACCGCACACTATTACGCGATGCAAGCATATCAACTTAGTACCGAAAATGCCCCCTATCGTGAAGAAGCCTTACGGCTGGCAGCACAGGCGTGGAATCAAATTGAAAAAGGAATTGCCGATTTAACCGCAGAATTTGACATCCGCTTATACCAAGCCAAGAAAGCTGGCTACGAGATGATCCAGCAGGGGGACTACGTCAAAGCATACTATCAGTTTTTAAATGCAGAACGAATGCTTGAACAGAATGATCCGCTTAAACGAGACCCCGATATAGAACGTTTTATAGAGATCACTCGGCAAAAACTATTGGAAGAAGTTTTCTTTATTGATGAAACAGCCGCGCTACCGCTTTTTGAAACAGTACGGAATATTCATTTTACTGTTCCTGCCTCCCCGCTGGGTACAAGGGCAGCAGAACAGATAACTATAGAAAGCCTTTCATATATTACTAATAACAACATCAAAGAGATATATGGTAGGAATTGTGAACTTACACAATACACCGCCGACGGGAAGATACTTTATCGGTTGCGAATTCCTTTCATTAAATTGATTCCGATTGTAAGCCATGACGGTATTCCTATGCTCCGTATGCTGTTCCGCGCTGTAGATAAGCAGCGTAATAAAATAGTGTTAAAACCTGTTGTGCTGGAAGGAACGATACCGCTTGATCAGCAGGCTTCTAGGGTATTGCCATTTTCTTATAGTGATTTTGAGCTGATTATCGCAGCTAACGAAGGTGAAAAATCCATGACAATTCCCCAGCTGTATGCCTTTCGGCAGCGAGGTGCGCAATACGGCTTTCCGGCACAAATATATCAGCGGGAACTATTGGCAAGAATGAGCGATGTGTTCCTTATTCTGATTATTTCGATTTATATGCTCGTACTGGCATGGCGTTTCAGAGTTCCTCCGCACCGGCAATTTAGGCATACGTGGACGCTGGCGTTTCCGCTCTTTTTTGTACTAGTAACAGGACTGGTAGAGACCGGACGCTACTGCGCCCGTCTCGTGATTGCCCTGCTTACCGACATATCCTATAGCTTGTCGCCGCTGCTGTTACTATTTGCATATACGCTTTGTTTTATCGGAATATGCATCCTCTTTATCGGTCAGCGTTCTGAAGCGTAAGGATGCTTTCTATATCAAGTTCACCCGCAAATGCCGGCACCGTAACAGACCAGTTTTCCAGCACTTGCGGGTGCAGTTCGCCAAAAATACCGATTTGCTTTCCATTGGCAAGAACACCGGCCTGCCGACCTTCGATAAAGCGAGGGTCATGCGTTTCGCAGACGGTGTAGTCCATTTGCAGATAGTACAATAAACCGGCGACGAGGCTTGCGGCTTCGTTAAAGTTGGCGTCTTGATTGACGGTAAGAAAGCCGAGGCTTTGTCGGGTGCGCGTACCGGTATTTTCTTCAGGAGCAAGATAGGCAATTTTTCCCGTTTCAAAGATACGGTGCGGATACACTGCATTGCCCGACACTGTTTCTGCAGATAAAAGCGACGGAATAATAGACGGGCGGACAAACTGATAGTTTTCCGACATGGGGTTTGCAATTTCAATTACCGCTGCTCCGTCTATGTTCATTCGATCGATGTAGTCCTTTTTTGAGCCGAGGTAGTTAAAAATCATCTCTTGATAGCCGAAGCCGACCATCAAACTTTTAATTTTTCTGCTGAGTAGGGTAACCGGAGAGAGCCGCCCAATGGTAAATTCTTGCGGTGTTTCCGGCTCAAAGAACTCAACCGTTTTACCCATCATTACATCTTCGATAATATCAACTTCATGTAAAAAGTCGTTTCGGTATGCGGGCGGCGTCAACGTCAGGCAATCCCCCTCGACGGTAACGGTATTGTCCATACGCTCCAACGCTTCCACAATGTCCTGCGCCGAAAGTTTCGTTCCGAGGAGTTTATTAACGGCATGAACCGTTGTCTTTGTCGGCTCTTGGAAGTAAAGCGGCGTAGTAATCGTCTTACCGAAGCCGGTTTCATACGGATATTCTACGCTGACCGGTAAAATCGTGTATCCTGCATCGGAAAAATCGCAGGCGACGATGTTGGTTGCAAGTAAAAGGGAAGGCATATCGGTACCGGTCAGCTCCACCAGCAGGTCGGTATCTCCCTGTTGTACCGCACCGATCTGCGCGCTGTTGATAATCGGCGCCATTGAAAGCACGCCGCCCTTTGCATCCGATAAGAGCGGCACCTTCTTCATCCCTTTGAGTATCCAGCCGTATTCTTTCCCTTTCGGATGCTCGGTGATGATTTGCTCACACGTCATTTCGGTGTCGAAGCCGAGCGGCGTAAACGAGGTGGTGTGCGGGGCAACGGCGCGGTACTGTACCGGCCAATTGATCAGTTCGCTGCGGTACACCCCCATCGACACAGAACGGCGCTTCCGACCGAAGTTCCAGCACAGTTTTTCCTGTGTTTGGATAATATCTTTTAGCATAGCATCGTCGATGGGCTTGCCCGAAATGACAAACGCCGTCATAAAGGGACGGATATGCTGTAATGCAGGGGCTACGGTTATCGTCCGGTTGCCGGAATTTTTCCGCTCCCCCACTGTTGATAAAAAGGCTTGATACCGAGCTTTGTTTGAAGCGCCGCCGGTGTGCATACGCAAAAGGCGAGCAAGTCCCGCTGTTGACCACAGGTCGGGGCGGTTGGTATCGTTTAATTCAATTTTTATAATGCGTTCATCTTGAGGCACCGCTGCGGACGGTGCTTCGTCCAGCTCCGCCTTTGCGGAACTCAATAAATGTTCAAATTCGGAGGAATAGTCGTATTTT
>CAUVHB010000133.1:0-4946 GCA_963551335.1 uncultured Treponema sp. | reverse complement strand
CTGAGAATATCTTCCTGCGATAAGGCGCTCACGACGATAGAGCGTGCGTCTATAAATCGATATTTTTCTTTTGGCAGATGTGCGATAAAATCGGAATATTCTATCTCTCCCGCTTGCTGATACGCGTTTTCATCATCGGGATCGCCGTTTATAATCATTAAGGCTATTTTCCAAGCGTTGACATCTTCATTTTTTACGATGCTTATATTCTTGTATTCCACACTTGGTTTATACGGCAAAATGGTTTCTACGTCTTGGGTGAGGGCATACATTCCAATAATTTTTTGAGTGTTCTTATCTTGAAAAAACATCTGATTTGCCGAAAAAGCGTCTAAATACTGAATCTCTTTATAGAATGCGCTAAATGCCGTTATCGGATTTTCAGCATTTAAAAATCCATCTATCATTTTTTTGTTCAGCGCAACCTCACGGAAAATTCCAAAGCTGATATATTCTTCTGCATCTTTATCACAATAAGATTTTATTCCGAATAAGATATCATCAGTATAATTGAATTGTTCAATGTCCTCTGCTGTAAAATGTTCATCTCTTTCACTTACAATATCGCTGCCTAATTTCTCTGCCAGATCTTTGCTATATCTTAAAGCAACATCCCAATCTTCTTGTGTACTTGGCGTAAAAATTCTCACAGCATATTCATTGAGCTCCTTTTCAAAAGAAAGTTCAAAACCGCGGGAACTCTGTCCATGTACGCCACAAAGCAAACATTCATAATTGGCGATGGATGAGTTATAGAATTTCTTTGCATCAAAATTATCTTCTGTCTCATCAAAGGTAAATTGCGACATTTTTTGTGACGAAAGCCCTAAGCATTCTTTCATAGTCATAGGAGCCTTGTTGCCTAAAATCCCCTTTTTGTTTTTAATATAAAACGATATGCTCATATTCTTTCACCTCTGTTGCGCGGTGATGTCTCCACCACGATGATCGGCTATTTTAAAGCCGGCTTATTGAATGTTATTGAATATTGATATAAAAACTGGTGATATACCGTATTCGCGCATCCGCCTCCGCCCAATACTTACTCTGTGGATATGTATCCGTAAGCGTTCTGTATGCATCGAGGGCAAGCCTGATATTGCGCACAGATCCGTTCAATTCGTACGCGCGCCCTTTTAAAAACAAGCCTTCATCCAGTTTATCCTCCGTGGTGATAAAGAATGTATCCAGATAGGTTAAGGCTGCGCTTGCGTCCGCAGCGGCGATTGCCGTGCGCGCCTTTTCGAGCAGTTGCTCAGCGCTGAGCGGCGCCTCTGCGCTCGCTCCGGCGGAGGCTTGTCCGGTTGAATCGCCAGCGCTTCCGATAGTCGCAGATGCGGTTTCTGCCGCTCCGTCAGCTAGAGCTTCCTCTGAACGTGCGCTTTGCGAGGGAGTGGGCGCGGCTTGCGGAACTTCGGAGGCTGTTTGCGTTGTGCGTGTTGCCGCGCTGGATACTGTGCCTGTAGTAGCGCTGCGTGACGGTTCGGCCGCCGTTTTTTTTGTATTTTTTTCGGTCTGTGACGCTGACGCAGCCGAGTCTGCTTCATTTTGGTATTCCGGCGCTTTGACCATTGACTTTGCTGCGGTTGAACGGGCGGCGCTGACGGATACAGCTACTGCATCGGTAACAAACTCGTTGGTAAATACGTCAAAATAGGAGAATTGGAGTATGTAATCGCCTTTTTTCTCCGCCGTAAACATAAAAATTGACTCGTTATCTTGCAGTTTCCGCTGTTCATATTTTAATCCCGGTTGGGAGGTTTGTTCACCGACATAGACCCAGCCATGTCCGGGATAGGTGAGTTCGAGCCGCTGCTTTTCTTCTATCGCGACCATACGGGATATCTTGGGCTTTTGTTCGGTTTCCGGTTCTTTCGAAAGCGCAACCGTAAAGAGGTGCGGAGAAAAAAGGTCTCGCATTTCTTCATTGAAGGTTGGGGGAGGCACGTAGCCGTGACTGCCGCCCTGTTTTTCAAAATCACTGATAAGTTCCGCGAGTGTTGTTTCATACACCGGTTCCGGTTGCTCTGCAGGCGGCGGCGCTGACGTATCGGGAGTATTTACTGTCGTTGTAGACTGCGCCTGTTTATCGGCAGTTGCGGCAGGGGCTGCTTTGCCGGTAGGGGTAGGGGAGGAGGTGATTGGCTGTTGCGAGGTTGCCTTGCCGCTGTTTCCGGAAGCGTTCTGCTCAAGAACCGATTCCTCCGGTTTGGAAGATAAGGCAGCGGTCGCTGCCGCCGGTTTTGCTCGCTTTTCTGTTACGACAACGGTTTTTGGCGCCGCTGTTTTATCCGCTCCTGTTTTATCCGCTGTCGAGGAAGGCGTACTGTACGCTTGTTTTTCGGCGGCAATGGCTTTCGGAGTGTTGTTAGGCACAGCGGTTGCTTTTTGATTTGCCATGCTTGCCTTTTGAGCGGCGGTTACCTTATCCGCAGCTTTATCTGCCGTTGCTTTATTCACGGTAGTTTTATCTGCAGATGCTGCCGGAGTGTGTTTCTGAGATGCGGCAGCGCTTGATCGGGCGGTGTCGGTACTCCGGTGTTGCGGCGCAGCTGCTGCGAGCGGAGCCGAAGGCGCGGCGGGTTTCAATTTTGAATGGGGGGCTTTCGCCTTTTCACCCTTTTTAGTTTCTGATTCAGAGGCAGGGGCTTTTTTGTGCCGTTGGGGGACGCTCGCGCCGGACACTGTGTCCATTGTTGCGCCCGATACTGCATCCGGCTTCGCTGCCGGTTTGGGTGTCTGTGCTTCCGCAGCTGCGGGCTGTGGAGCGCTATCGCCGGTGTGAGAAGTCGCGTTCGCAGCGGCGGGTTGTGAAAGTATTCCACTGGCGGTGGTATCCGGCGCAGTGTGTTCTTGCCGGGAAGGAGGCTCTTGCTGCTTTTCGGCAGCGGTCTTTGTTGCACAGGCGGTAACTGGTAGTAAGAGCGATGCAATAAGGATAAGACAAGGCAGATAGATCGATGTTTTCACGGAACACTCTCCCATAATTTGTTCATTTGTTGCTCATTTATATCGTGCAGCTTTTGCATCTGCTCCGTATCAGGAATGGTATACCAATACTGCAAATCTGCATCAGTCCAGATTTTTTTCTGTTTGCGCGAATATTGCACCGGCGGTAGTTCAAGCGGTTCATCAGGAAGCATAAAAATCATCGGATCAATTGAAATCATTATTTCATCGGGATCGACTTGTTGTTTTTTTGTTCCGCTGAATAAAATAATGACAGAAATAATCAGCATGATAATCAATAAACCGAGTGCAGAACCTAAAATAATCAGTTTATGCTTCTGAATCGTTTCCAAGATGTTCATCTGACTGTTCCTCCTGAGTGGTATGTCGCCGTTTGGGCGGTCGTGGCGGAATATAGATGCCTTCTTCCGGCGCTACGTCCTCTTCTATAAAAGTATCGGCATTTTCTTCCGTTTTTTCCTGTTTTAATAGTTCAATATCATTATCTAATTTGATTGCGATGAGTTTTGAAACACCTGATTCCTCCATGGTAACGCCGAGCATGGTATTTGCGCCGAGTACCGTTTTTTTGTTATGGGTGATAACGATATATTGACTGACATTCGCAAAGCCGGACAGGGCGGCAACAAAGCGGCTGACATTCTGCTCGTCAAGCGCAGCGTCTATCTCGTCCAACAGGCAGAATGGGGATGGCTTAACCATGTACGTTGCAAAAAGAAGCGCTACCGCGGTCATTGATTTTTCACCGCCCGACAGAAGACCGATGTTTTCTAGCTTTTTCCCCGGAGGCTGCGCAAAAATTTCAATCCCCGACTCCAACACTTGTTTGGGATCGGTCAGTTTAATTTCCGCCCTGCCGCCGCCGAACAGACGCCTAAACATATTGTGAAAGTTCTTTTTGATCTTATTATAGGTTGTGAGAAATAGCTCGGTTGATTCCGCTTTTATTTCGTCCGTAATTCGCTGCAAATCCGAGCGGGCTTTATCAAGGTCGCTGATTTGTCCGGTTAAAAAGTCAAATCGGGTCTTTACTTCTTGGAACTCCTCCGGAGCCATCAGGTTGACACTGCCGAGGTCTTTCAACTGCTTGCGCAGCTCGGCGAGTTCTGTCCGTAAATCCATCGGGGATGCGGTGATTTTATACATCCGCTCTTCAAATTCCATCAGCTCACGCGAATGCGTTTCTCTAAAGTTGTCTTTGACGTTTTTGATTTCGATTTCAAGGGTCGCCGTATCGACATAATATTTTTCGATGAGCGCATTATGCTTGGCAAGTTCCGCATTGAGCGTTTTGAGCGCTCCCTCGTTGCTTGAAAGCTCGTTGTTGCGGGAGGCAATCTCTTTTTCCAGCTGTTCAAGCGCTTCGGTTAGCTGCCGCCCCTTGCGGTCAATCGAGGCGATTTCCCCCTCAATTTCGAGGAGCTGTTCTTTTACCTCGTCGAAGCGTTTTTGCTCCGTATAAAGTTCATTTTCAAGTTCGCGGAGCGCGTTTTGCTGTACCGCCAATTCTTTCCGCAAAAACGCCGCTTGCTGCTCGGCTGCATCAGATTCCGCCTTCATCTTGGTTTTATGGATGCGGAGGTCTTCCAGCGTTTTGCGGTACTCGTTTATTTTTACCGCGAGCTGCTCGTTTTCAGTATGCAGATTGGCTATCGTTTTTCGTTTTTCTTCTATTATATTCCGGTTTTCTTCGATTGCTGCATCGATACTGCGTTTTTGAGTGATAATACCTTCCGGCGCCAAAAAATCGTCGATAAAACTTGCAGAAGATTTTTTGTACTCCTGCAAATACGTTTCCAGCGCCTCTGTTAAGCCGAGTAGTTCGGTAAAGGACTGCACGGCATTCTGCGCGAACTGAGCGGTTTCTTTTTCTGAATGATTGCTCAAGGCGGCAAAGTCCGAAAAGATATTTTTACGACCGTTTAACAGTACCTTGATTTGGCTGATACAGTCAAAAACTTGTTGTTCCAGCTTGC
>CAUVHB010000132.1:0-4957 GCA_963551335.1 uncultured Treponema sp. | reverse complement strand
TCAATCACTAAGGCATCTTCTAAAAACGCAAGGTTTTTAGCGGTTTCCACTATCATTTTCAAAAATTGATTTCCGTGATTTTAGAACATGAGGGCTTGACATTATTGATAATCTTCGCTATAGTACAGCACTGTTACAAATGCGGCGGTGGTGGAATTGGTAGACACGTCAGCTTGAGGTGCTGATGCCGCGAGGTGTGCTGGTTCAAGTCCAGTTCGCCGCATAAAGGCTTCTTTTGAAAATCAAAAGAAGCCTTTTTTTATCTCGGAGTTCAATTCTGCTGAAATAGCAGCTTCTGACACTTTACTTGGACGCAGCCCCTTTTGTATCTTTTTGGGTAAAGCTCATCGAAGTTTTTGCCGCGCCTCCCGAAAAGATAATGCGGCGTTTTGCTTTTGCGCTGCCGTATTCTCCCGGGCTTTTAGTAAGGTCGTTGCCGGCAATGGTGAGCGTCCCTCCGTTTTGAACATAATCGATGTGATATTCGCTTTCTTCGGTAGGAAAGACGATAGCGGCGGTTGCATCGGTTACCGTGAATGCGCAGGATTTTACGATGTGCGTTTTATCGAATACCAGCGCACCGCGCGCAATGTTGATTACGGCATTTTTAAATACACAGTCGTTACTCGTTGTCGAACCAACATTCAACATTGTAAGGATATGCACCGCCTGTATGCCTTCGAGGCGGATATCCGCGCGGCTTACCCGTATACTGCAATTTTCTAACAGCATTGTTTTCGGTATAAAGACATACAGGGTACCCTGCGAAGGCGTTATCTGCCGTATCCGCAATGTTTTTTGCGTTTCTATGCAGGAAAGTTTTTTGCCTTCCGCAAGCTCAAACCGGTATGCAATGCGTTCTTCATCGAACGATTCTGCAATCAAATGTACTTGCGAAAGCTCAATATCAAGCCCGTTGGTTTTCGGCCGCGCGTAAGTCAGCTCTTCGCTGAAAGCCGCCAAAGCGGACAGCAAAAATGCAGTTGCAAGCAAAATCTTGTTTATCATTATCTTATACATCATTATCGTACACATTATGAAGAGGCTTGTTCGTTCCAGTAGTAGGTGTCAGGGTAATGTCGTTCGCCAAATATCGCAGTACCGACGCGCAGCATGGTAGAACCTTCCTCTATAGCAATTTCCAAATCACCCGACATCCCCATCGAAAGAATATCGGTAGAAACATTCGATAGCGCCAGCGCCTCAACGCGCTTTTGTACGTGCTTTAGACAGCGGAAGCATGCCCGCACCTTGTCTTCTTCCCCAGAAAACAGCCCGATGGTCATAAATCCCTTGATAGCAACATGCGGAAGAGCCGCGATGGCTTTTACCAGTCCTTCTGCTTCCGCCGGTTCACAGCCGAATTTACTTTCCTCCGCCGAGGTGTTTACCTGCACTAAGATGTCGAGGGTACGCCCTTCCTGTGCGAGCCGCTGTTCGAGCTTTTGCGCCGTATCGAGGTTATCGATTGATTGAATACATTGCGCATACTGAATCACCTCTTTAATCTTATTTGATTGCAGATGCCCGATAAAATGCGCTGTGTGCGGTACAGTAGAAAGCGCCTCGTATTTATCGCGCAGCTCCTGTACCTTGTTTTCGCCGATTAACGTACAGCCGCAGGAAAAAGCCCGTAAAATCCGCTCCGGTTCGACGGTTTTCGTCGCAAGCAGCAGTTGTACTTCTTTCGGATCGCGCCCTGCCTTTTTGCACGCCGCGTGAATCCGTTCCCTTATATGCAGGATGTTCTTTTGAATAATGTCTTCCATAAATGTATGCAGTTGCTCCTGATGTTTCAAATTATATAATCCATTCCGCATTTATGCAAGGATTGAGGGAACCGCCCAAGGCAGACGCCTCAGATGGGCGCTTCGCCTTTTTGGTTTAATCGCGCTCCTGCAATACTGCCCCTGTAACTGGCGACCGCCTGTTTGACCGGGTAAATGTTTAGCTGGAAAAAACTCTTGACTATTTTCGTGTACGCGTATAATATGGAATATCTTTTGTTATTTAATTATGAATAGGGAGGTTACCTTATGGCAGTGCCAAGAGCTAAAACATCAAAAGCACGTACACGCCGCCGCCGAGGAATCAATATGCGGTTAAACGCGCCTCATCTTGTGGAGTGTGCAAATTGCGGTAATTTAATTTTATCTCACCATGTATGTTCAAAGTGCGGTTTCTACCGCGGGCGTCAGGTCGTTGATCCGGATACATTAAATTAAGAGGGGATTTTCTTTATGGACGAATTATTTGTTCAAATTCAAAAGTTGATTGCAGACAAATTGGAGATTGATGCGGATAAAATTACGCTTGATTCTTCATTTCGTCAAGATCTCGGTGCAGACAGTCTTGATACGTATGAACTGGTGTATGCAATCGAAGAAGAGATGGGGATTAAGATTCCCGATGGAAAAGTAAGTGAATTCGAAACCGTGAGGGATGCTTACGATTTTATTAAATCTCAATCGAAATAATCGAGTAAAGGATGCGGTTCTTGTTTTCCTTTAAACATGGTTTAGAAAAACAGCGGAAGCAAGAACTGCTTACTTTTCAAAAAAAAGCAGCGTGCAAATTTAAAAATATTTATTTACTTGATATTGCTTTTCACCATCGTTCCTTTTTTAATGAACATAGCGATTCTCCCTTTAATAATGAACGTCTTGAATTTTTAGGCGATTCTGTGCTGGGGATGATTGTAGCGACCGAGCTGTATCTTGCTCATCCCGATAAACCTGAAGGTGATCTTGCAAAGATAAAAGCGGCTGTCGTTTCCGAAGATTCTCTGTTTCCGATTGCGCTCAGTCTCAATATCGATCAGTATTTGATGCTGGGGCATGGCGAAGAGATATCGGGCGGGCGAAAGAAAAAGGCTTTGCTTGCCGATGCGGTGGAGGCTCTTATCGGCGCGCTCTATTTAGATTCGGGGTTCAAGGTTGCCCAACAGTTTGTGCTGAGAATCATCAAGCCTCAACTACAATTGGTAGAGGAAAACAAGCATCAGTATCGGGATTATAAGTCCTTGCTACAAGAATACGTGCAAAAAAAATATCGCATGATTCCTAAATATGTGCTGGTAGAGACCTCGGGACCGGAGCATGATAGACGGTTTCAAATAAAAGTTGTTATTAAAAATACAGAATATGAACCTGCCTTAGGAAAAAGCAAAAAAGAGGCGGAACAGGCAGCGGCAGAAGTCGCATGGAAAGCATTGTCCTCGATGCCGCTATAGCTATCCGCAAAGTATCGTGTTCAATGTATCGAAAACAATACCGAACGCGCAATCAACACCCCCGATGTTCTGCGTCGGGGGTGTTGATTGGCGGTACTATGCTGTCGGTACTATGCTAGACACTGCGTCGCAAAAAGTCTATCGTAGATGCGCATACCATACAAGTTCCGCGAAAGCAGCAGACGGTTTTATTGAGATGATTATCCTATTACGTTTATTGTTTATCAATCTTTTTTGTACTCTCTTTTTGATGCAAAATTATCATACTGCTTCAATGGTATCCTATTTTATACTTTTCTTTTCGCTCTCGCTGTGGCTGGAAATAACAGACAACAAAAAACTGAAAATAGTATGCTTTACCCTTTTTATACTTTCAGTTTTTGCCTTAGATAAGAATCTCCTTTTTTTCTCACCGGTACTTTTGGTTTCGGATTTTGATATTTCAGATTTCAGCAAAGAAGAACAGGATCAGATTGCACGGCACATACTGCCGCGTTTTTTCGATGCAAAAGAAATCGCTTTTAAAGCAATCATTGTGTGCAGCACCCTTATCAATGTAAACGTTCCGTTCTTTGTTTTTACGGTTATCATCTTTTTTTATACTATCGAAAAAAAACGATACGACAGTGTTTCCCGGCAGTTTACAGTCTTGCAGGATTCTCTTACTGAATATACGCTTCAAAGCGAAGTCCAGAAACGGCATTTGCAAAATGAAGCATTAAAAAATTCGGAAGCGGCGCTCTTAACTGAACGGAATCGTATTTCGGGAGAGCTGCATAATTCGATTGGTCATACCATCAGCGCTGCCATCTTGCAGGTTAATGCGTTACAGTATATTGCCACACAAGATGAGGTAAAAACAAACCTCGATATGTTACAACATTCGCTGGAAACGGGACTCACCGAAATTCGCAACTGTCTTCATAACCTGCATAACGATTCGTTCGATTTGCAAACCAGCATCGAAAAGTTAATCGCCGCACCTGCACAGACCTTGCATATCCGTTTAACCTGTAAAACGGAAACTATGCCATACACGTTAAAATACGATATTCTTTCGGTCATAAAAGAATGTCTTTCAAACACCGTAAAACATAGCGGCGCTTCGGCAATGACGATCAGTATTTTAGAACATTCTGCGTTTTATTCTGTTTCGGTACGGGATAATGGAACGGGCTGGTCTGGTACTGAACCGTGTGTTACGGGAATCGGGCTTACCGTTTTACGCGAAATTGCCGCAAAACATAACGGCGCCATTCATTTTTATGCTCAAGACGGTTTTAAGGTGCATATAACATTCCCAAAGAAATGATCGGGCATCTTTTAAAAACGCAAGGTTAGTTTTTAAAAGATGCCCGATAGCATTTTACGGAGGCATATAATGACTATCGTAATAATAGATGATGATCCGCTCGTCATACAATCGCTTAAAAGAATTTTGACAGCAAACAATTTTACAGTTGTTGCCTGCGGTGCAGACGGTATGGAAGCCCAAAAATTGTTTGAACAATATAAGCCTGATATTTTGCTGATGGATATCCGTATGCAAAATATGAGCGGCATCGAGGCTGCGGAAAAAATCCTTGCTCAAAACAAAAACGCAAAAATATTATTGCTGACGACTTTTAATGATGAAGAATATATTATGAAGGCTATTCATTTTGGGTGCAGGGGATATATTTTAAAACAAAATATCCGATTACTGACACCTGCGCTGTATGCCGT